>JAGQYZ010000152.1 GCA_020435865.1 Aequorivita sp.
TTACGGTTCATTCGGGTATAAAAAAAAGGTGTTGCTTCGTTAAACAACACCTTTTATTTATAATTTATCAACATTATTTTTTGTGACGAGATTCAGAAGATACAGATAGTCTTTTTCTACCTTTCGCTCTACGGGCAGCCAAAACCTTTCTTCCGTTTACAGAAGCCATACGCTCTCTGAAGCCGTGTTTGTTTCTTCTTTTTCTTTTTGATGGCTGAAATGTTCTTTTGCTCATTTTTTTATTCTTTAACTTCTGTAATATCTTCGTTCGGTTAACTTTTCTTCAAAGTCGGGTGCAAAAATACAACAAGTTTTCACTTAGGCAAACCTTTTTTAAAAAATATATTTAATTTTTTTGACATACCAATTGCTTCAAAAAAGACAAACTTTAAGATTATTTAGCACATCTTCTTTTATGTGAAATATTTTCTGCTTCTGAAATGGAAAATCTTCCATAAAGCATTTAGTTTTTATACCTTTGCAGGCCATTTTAAAATTGAAACATGTTCAATAAAAATATAAAACTCGTTCTTACTGCTCTAGTTATTGGAGCAGCCGTTTGGCAATTTACAGAAACAAATATTGGCAATGGGATTATGCTGATTTTGCTTTCGCTTGTATTCGTCTTCCTTTATTTTAAGAATGAAATCATTTTGCTTGCTTTTCTACGACTTAGAAAGCAGGATTTTCCTGGAGCAAAGAAATGGTTAGACAAAATTAAAAACCCCAGGGCTTCTTTAGTGCCAAAACAGGAAGGCTATTACAACTACTTAAATGGCTTGATGATTTCACAAACAAATATGGTTGAAGCTGAAAAATATTTCAAACAAGCTGAAAAACTAGGGTTGAATATGTCTGCCGATATGGCTATGACAAAGCTTAACCTTGCTGGAATAGCAATGACAAAAAACCGAAAGCGTGAGGCTGAACTTCTAATGGCCGAAGCCAAGAGCTTAGACAAACATAATATGCTGGACGACCAAATTAAAATGATGAAACAGCAAATGAAGAAAATGGGACAACCACGTCAACAATTTGGTCGCGGCGGTCGTGGAGGAAGAAGATTTTAATTTTCGTTTATAATAATATCTTTCAATTTTTATGCAGTTCATCGATTTAAATGAACTGATTGTCGAATAAAATACTGTAAATCAATCAAGTAACGTATATTTACCCAAAGCTTTTGCTTATGGGTAGAAAACTACTTTACCTTTTCTTACTGGTAGTATTTTCAGCACAATCACAGATTGAGCAAGGTTCTCTATTTTCAGAAGCGATTGGAAAAAACATTAAAAAATATACTAAGAATTCACAAAGGGCATACGCAGATCAAGATTTTGAGCGTGCCGAATTTCTGTTTGATTCTCTAATCAATAATGTGATTAACGGAAGTTACCTCGACAACTTTAAAGTGCGAAAACTTTCTGGACGAAAAACTGAACTCTATAAGTATGAAAAACCAATTTTTTTAATGACATACGCATCTTGGTGTACACCTGGCGTTGGTGAGATTCCTGCCCTAAATGAAGTTGCGGAAAAATATTACAAAGACATAGATTTTGTTGTTCTTTTTTGGGATTCAAAAGAAAACGTCCGTAAATCAACTCGTGATTATTCCAGGAAAATAAACATTATTTACGTGGACGAAAAGGAGAACAAAAACGATCATATTGTGGAAATTATGAAGCACAGCCTTGGTTTTCCCACTTCGTTTTTTATTGATGAGAAAAAACGTATTGTTGATGTAAGACGTGGTGTGCTTCATCCCTATAATGAAAAATATGAGATTTCCTTTGAACTGAATTACAACTCTTTTTTAAACGGAATTTCACTTCTTAAAAACTTGGGTGACGAGGATAAGGATCACTTCGCTTCAAAACAAAACCCGTAAAAACTTAGCTCAATTACGGGATATTTATTAGTTTTTTGATTCTTATTGATAATATCCTTTTTCAGGAATTTCAATGAAATATTCTTTCCCTGAAGAATTTTTTAAATACGTATCTCGAAGCCACGGATTGTGAAGCTTTAATATTTTATAATTGATACCATAAGGTTTTACCCACTCTGCCCAATCTTCTACAGGAGTATCAACTTTTACCGTAAAAGTAGGAATATTAGTATATAAATCTTTCTCCCTAAAATTGAAACCATATTGTTGAGGATGTGTCATTATTTCCTTTAGTGCAAGTATTCTAAACACGTAACGGCTTGTTTCATCATTCAATAACAAGTCGTAATAACTGGTTTCCTTTTGACGGTTTATTTGTTTATTCATTCCTCCTACTCCAGCATTGTAAGAGGCTGCAGCCATAGTCCAGCTTCCAAATTTTTCTTTTGCTTTTTTTAAATATTCAGCAGCAACCATAGTTGCCTTTTCAAGGTTATAGCGCTCATCTACATAATCATTGATTTCAAGACCGTATTCTAATCCGGTTCCTTTCATAAAGTGCCAAATACCTGATGCGCCAGCTGGGGAACTGGTATATTCTAAACCGCTTTCCGCAACAGCTAAGTATTTAAAATCGTCTGGTAAGCCATATTTTTTTAATAAGGGTTCAATCTGAGGAAAATATTTATTTGCTCTTTTAAAAAGTAATAATCCATTAGACTGCCAGTAGGTGTTTACCAATAACTCTCTATCCATTCTTTCGCGAATATCTGGATTTTTGAGAGGTACGGCCTCGCCGGCAAAATCCATTTTCTCAGGCAAAGGCAATGCGTAAACATTGTAATCGTTTACCAATTTCTTTTCAAAATTTTCATCTGTGGGTGCATCTTGAACAGCATTAATGCTAATAGCACTAATTACTAAAACCGCTATTCCTAATCCAATTTTACCTGTCATTTTCATATAATCATATTTTCTTTAAAGATACTTAATAAAGCCATTTTTTAACAGAAAAGCAAAAAATTATTCTTCAAATATTTCAAGTAGTTTATTTGAGATTTCTCTCCCTTTATTCAATATCATAATATGTGTTCCACCCTTTATAACTATACAACCTTCAATATATTTTATGGGGAAAACCATATCATTATCGCCGTGAATATGAATCACATTTTTTATTTTTTCTTTACGGCTCCAATTAACCATTTTTTCAAGAGCCCAATCTAAATATTGTTTGTCACGAACGTGAAGATATTGCTGGTATACCGACAGTCTTTTTTTTGATTTTGGTCCAACTGAAAATTTGGTCAAATCATCGGCGCTTAAAACCAAGCTGGTAGGAATAAGCTTGTAGGCCTTTGTCAGGCTAGCAAGTTTCATCCTACGTGGAAGTTCACTTCGTGTTTTTACACTTGAAATTATTATCAGTTTTTTTAATTTCAGAATTTCATTCATTTCCTGAACCACTACTCCGCCGAAAGAAACTCCAATAAGTATTGCATCTTTTTCTTTTACGCGGAGCGCCATACGCTTTGCATAGGCCTGTAAACTTTCGTCCTTATCAGGAATCAACCAATCCAAAATATGAGTTTCATACTTTTCAGGAAACTTGATATTTCTAAAAATTTCGCTTCCAGCAGCCAATCCTGGAACGAAATAAACATGTATTTTTTCAGAATTCATAAGTCTTTTGTGAAGAAAATGGTTTAGCACAAAGATTATTCGTAAATTTACGAATACAAAGATAGAATTATATAACCGTTTCTTATCAACTGATAATTATCAGTCATAATTTGCTTTGAAAACAAATCAGACATCCAAAAGTATTGTATCTAATAACACCTTTTTAAGATACCAAACCCTGTATTTAAAATATACCGATTCAATATCTCTACATTTTAAATATTTTTTTCCAATTTAAAAAACACTTCCAATGATTGAAGATGTAGAAATTACAGACAATGAATTTTTAAGACAATTTGAACTTGAAATTGGGGACAATATGGCACGCATTGAATATGCACTTCAGGACCGTAAAATTTTTCTTACAAAATATGAAATGCCCGAAGACCTTGAAGAACAAGGTTTCAGAGATATTTTTATAAAGGCTGTTTTTGAAGAAGTAAAGAACCGAGGGATTAGTTTAGTGCCCACAAGTCCAGAAGTAGCGGGATTTATGCGAAAAAACCGCAGAAAATATAAAGATCTATTAC
>JAGQYZ010000153.1:0-2517 GCA_020435865.1 Aequorivita sp.
TCCCAAATCCTGTGCCCTGTAAGTTATACTATCTCTAAAATTGGTTGAGGAAATTGGCGTTTCTGGTTCATCGGCTTCTTTTTGATGAAACTGACTTTTATAAGCAAAAACCGCTTCTAATTTTTTCTCCAAAAATCCAGTTACATCTACTACAAAATCGGGCTCAATATTTTTCCATTGAATGTAATGGTAAACATGTTTGGGCCGCCAAGCCTTTTGATGATTACTTTCTAATATGGTTTCTATTTTTTGCAATCCACTTAAAAAACACGCATCACTAGCAAGTTTACTTGCTTTGCCGTGGTCAATGTGACGGTCATCTATTGCGTTACAAAGAACCACATCTGGTTGGTATTTTCTGAGAATTTTAATTATTTCAAGTTGAGATGCAGCATTGTTCATCAAAAATCCATCGGAAAACACAAGGTTGTGCCGAAACTTTACTCCTAAAATTTTTGCAGCATCGGCAGCTTCCTTATCGCGTACTTCTGCAGTGCCACGCGTTCCAAGTTCTCCACGGGTAAGGTCCAAAATACCTACTTTTTTACCATTTGCAATTTCTTTTGCCAAAGTTGCCCCGCAGCCCAATTCTACGTCGTCTGGATGCGCACCAATGGCGAGTATATCAATCTTCATATAACCTAATTTAAACTATTTGTGTTTTTGAAACCTTTTGAAAAGCTCCTTCCAAATCTGCAATTATGTCTTCTGTTTCTTCAATTCCCACAGAAAAACGAAGCAATCCATCACTTATACTTTGCCGTTCCCGCTCTTCAGCAGAAAGAAGTGCATGCGAAGTTTTCGCAGGTGAAAGAATTGTAGATTCCACGCCTGCCAAGCTCATGGAAGGTTTTATCATTTTTAATGCTTTTAAAAAATCGTCTATATTTAATGACTCATTTATTTCAAAAGAAAGTATTCCTGTATAGCCGCTCATCTGTTTTTTTGCAAGTTCATGATCTGGATGGCTTTTTAATCCTGGGTAATAAACTGTTTTTACCAAAGGATGTTTATCAAGCCATTTTGCCAATTTTTTAGCATTTTTATTTTGGGCCTTCACACGAAGTACCATCGTTTTCATGCTTCGCTCTAAAAGCCAAACGGTATAATCGCTAAGGCTTCCTCCCAAATTTTTGGCAAGATTCCAGATTATTTTTATGTTTTCTTCATTGGCGGCAGCGGCTCCAGCCAAGATATCACTATGGCCGCCCATATATTTTGTGGCGCTATGAATCATAATATCAATTCCAAAATCTGCTGGAGTTTGATTTACTGGCGAAGCAAACGTATTATCAATCATTGTAATAATTCCGTGCTGCTTAGCCAATTTTGAAATCATTTCCAAATCCGTGATCCGCATCAATGGATTTGAAGGTGTTTCAACAAAAATAACTTTGGTATTCTTCTGAATTTTTTCAGAAAAATCTGCTTTGGAAAAACCTTGAGCAAAAGAATATTCAATTCCGAATTTATGAAACTCCTCAACCACAAAATTATACGTTCCTCCATATAAAGTCTGTGGAAGCACAACGTGATCCCCTTTGTGCAAAAATGCCAACATCGTTGTACTTATGGCTGCCATTCCACTTCCGAAGATAAGACCCGCTTCACTTTTTTCAAGCATCGCTATTTTTTTGCAAAGCGCTTCTTGGTTTGGTGTGTTGAAATAGCGTGGGTAACGCTTAACATCTACACCTTCATAGGCGTATGAGCTTGACATAAAAAGAGGTGAAATGGCTCCTTTAAACTGTTTATCTTCTACTTCGCCAACGTGTGTGCAAATAGTATTTATGCCTAATTTTCCAGATTTCATAGTATATGTTTTTTGGAAGGACTAAGGTATAAATTATAATTAAGACAATAAGTGTTTTGCCCTTTGTACCGCTTCTTTTTTTCTATCTTTATAAAAAATTTCTGCCATTAAATTCTTACAATGAAATTACTGCTCACACATATAAAAGAACTATTACAAGTTCGCGAAAACTGTCCAAAAAAAATTAGTGGAAAAGAAATGAAACTGCTTCCAACACTTAAAAACGCTTGGGTGTTTATCAACCACGGAATTATTGAAGATTATGGAACCATGGACAAAATGGGCTCTCATCAAGACTTTAAAACGTTGGATTGTACTGGAAAAATAGTGCTCCCTGCATGGTGCGATAGCCACAGTCACTTGGTTTACGCTGGCAATCGTGAACAGGAATTTGTGGATAGAATAAACGGACTCAGTTATCAGAAAATTGCTGAAAAAGGTGGTGGAATCTTGAACAGTGCTAAAAAACTACAACAAACTTCGGAAGAAGATTTGTATCATCAATCAGCTGCGCGTTTAGAAGAAGTGATGCGTCTTGGCACCGGCGCCATTGAAATAAAAAGCGGTTACGGACTTACAACTGACGCTGAATTGAAAATGCTACGCGTTGCCAAAAAACTTTCGGAAGAATATCCCATTACCATTAAAACTACGTTTTTGGGAGCACACGCAGTGCCTGCGGAATACAAAAATAACAAAGATGG
>JAGQYZ010000153.1:2583-5457 GCA_020435865.1 Aequorivita sp.
GAATATGTGGATGTTTTTTGTGAAGAAGGCTATTTTTCTGTGCCTGATATGGAACGAATTCTTACTGAAGGAAAAAAACACAAGCTTATACCAAAAGTTCACGTAAATCAATTCAACAGTATCGGCGGTATTGAAATGGCAGTAAAACACAATGCTTTAAGTGTGGACCATTTAGAAGTTTTGACAGATGAAGATTTGGAAGCCATGAAAAACAGTAACACCATGCCTGTTGCATTACCCTCCTGCTCCTATTTTTTAAGCATTCCATATACACCGGGAAGAAAAATTATTGATTCCGGATTGCCATTAGCACTTGCAACAGACTATAATCCAGGGTCCACGCCAAGTGGCAATATGAATTTTGTAGTTGCCACAGCCTGTATAAAAATGCGTCTAACTCCTGAGGAAGCTATTAATGCCGCGACAATAAATGGCGCATACGCCATGGGATTGAGCAAAACCCACGGCAGCATAACAAAAGGAAAAACCGCTAACCTCATCATTACAAAACCAATTCCTTCTTATGGGTATTTGCCATATGCTTTTGGCAGTAATTTGATTGATACTGTAATCATTAAAGGAATGGAAGTAGAATGAATATTTTGAAAATTTATTCTGAAAAGGATGTTTCTTCTTTCATAAAAAAGAGAGCTGGTGAAACAAAGTTTGGAGAAAAAATAGCTTTTGTTGAAAGTATAGAAAATTTAAAAACCCATCCTTCAAAATATGTTTTACTGGGAATTCCTGAAGACATCGGCGTTCGGGCCAATTATGGAAACCCGGGGACTTCAAAGGCTTGGGAAGCTGCCTTAAAGAGTTTTTTAAACATTCAGCAAAACGACTTTGCAAAAGCCGAAAATGTAATTTTGCTAGGCGAAATTGATTGTGACCTCCAAATGCAACAGGCTGAAAATATATCTTCTGAAGACGTGCATTATGCTGAAAAGCTGGGTGAACTTGTTTCACAAATAGACCATAAAGTTTCCATTACTATAAAAAAAATCATTGCGTCTGGAAAATTCCCGATAATTATTGGGGGTGGCCATAACAATAGCTATGGAAACCTAAAAGGCACTTTCGAAGCGCTAAAAAAACCTGTGAACTGTCTCAACTTTGATGCACATACAGATTTTAGAGCGGTGGGCCATCGGCATAGTGGCAATGGATTTTCCTATGCTTTTGAAGATGGGTTTCTCAACAATTATTTTACTTTCGGACTTCATCGCAATTATACATCCCAAAATGTATTTGATAGGCTTCAGAAGTACCAAGACCGTATAAAATTTAATCTTTTTGAAGATATTGCTATCAATGAAAAATTATCCTTTTCCAAAGGCATACAAGATGCGGAAATGTTTGTGTGCAACACTCCTTTTGGACTGGAACTGGATCTGGACGCTATTGAGGATATGGGTAGTAGCGCTATGACGCCAGGGGGATTTTCAATTAATGATGCGCGAAAATTTATTTCCTATTTTTCAAAAAAACAACATTGCATTTATTTCCATATTTGTGAAGGAGCTCCACAATTAGGGAATTTTCCTGCCCAAGTAGGAAAAACCATTTCATTTTTAATTTCAGATGTAATAGCTTAGTATTCAAAAAAACAAAATAAAGAATTATGCAAAAGCAGTTAATAGAATGTGTTCCAAATATTAGTGAAGGCCGTGATGCTGAAAAAATCAAAGCTATTTCCCAAATAGTGGAAACCGTAGAAGGGGTAAAACTTTTGGATGTTGATCCAGGAAAGGCAACAAATAGAACCGTGATAACTTTTGTTGGGGAGCCTGAACCTGTTATTGAAGCGGCTTTCAGACTAATTAAAAAAGCTTCGGAATTGATTGACATGTCTAAACATACCGGAGCACACCCCCGTTTTGGCGCTACCGATGTTTGTCCATTAGTGCCCATTGCCAACATTACTTTGGAAGAAACTGCCAAATACGCCCATAAATTGGGTGAAAGAGTTGGCAAAGAGTTGGGAATTCCAGGATATTTTTACGAAAAGGCAGCTAAAGAAGATAATCGTAAAAATCTTGCCAATTGCCGTTCGGGAGAATATGAAGGACTGGTTAAAAAATTGGTTGATCCAAATTGGAAACCAGATTTTGGACCAGCAGAATTCAATGATAAAGTTGGAAAAACCGGTGCAATTGCCATTTCAGCGCGGGATTTTTTAATTGCTTATAACGTAAATCTCAACACTACTTCTACTAGAAGAGCGAACGCCATCGCATTTGATATTCGCGAAGCCGGGCGCGTAAAACGGGAAGGAAACCCTATTACTGGAAAACAGGTTTTAGACAAAAATGGTGAACCTGTTCGGATTCCAGGAAAATTAAAAGCAGTAAAAGGAATTGGTTGGTACATTGAAGAGTATGGCATCGCCCAAATTTCATACAACCTCACCAATATTTCCATTACTTCTATGCACGTGGCCTTTGACGAAACCTGCAAAGCAGCCGAAGAGAGGGGCTTACGTGTAACTGGTTCTGAGCTCATTGGGTTGATTCCTTTGCAAGCAATGCTTGATGCCGCAGATTATTTTTTAGTGAAACAACAACGCTCTTTAGGAGTTTCTGAAAGTGAAAAGATAAAAATTGCCGTCAAATCTTTAGGGCTTGATGATTTAAAACCTTTCAACCCAAAGGAAAAGATCATCGAATATATGCTTGAAACAGGTGAAAAAAAGTTGGTCAATCTCAAATTGAACGATTTTGCCGACGAAACATCTGGAGAATCTCCAGCTCCAGGTGGTGGCTCAATTTCAGCTTATGTTGGAGCTTTAGGGGTCTCTTTAGGAATCATGGTCGCAAATCTATCTGCGCATAAAGCGGGTTGGGACGAAAAATGGGAATTCTTCTCTGAATGGGC
>JAGQYZ010000154.1 GCA_020435865.1 Aequorivita sp.
CATTGTTTTAATACCATAAAAAATGAATATCCAGGTCTTGGTGGCACTTATGAAATAATGCACCACACACAATTCCTAAAATCCTTACTGGAAGAAGGCAGGTTGAAAGTTGAGGGTGGAAAATTCAAAGGAAAAAAAATCACATTCCACGATCCGTGTTATTTGGGAAGGGCCAATGAAGAGTATGAAGCCCCTAGAAGCCTTCTTGAAAAACTGGAAGTGGAACTGGTAGAGATGAAGCGTAACAAAAAACATGGCATGTGCTGTGGCGCTGGTGGAGCACAGATGTTTAAAGAACCCGAAGCTGGAGACACAGACGTAAACGTTGCTCGAACCGAACAAGCGTTGGAAACTTCATCAAAAATAATTGCAACGGGTTGCCCGTTTTGTATGGTAATGATGACCGATGGCGTAAAAGCCAAAAACGCCGAAGAAAATATGCAAGTAATGGACGTTGCAGAAATGATTGCAAATGCAGAAGATTTATAAAAAATGTTGACAGATTTTAAAAACCTACCTGATGATTCCAGAGTATGGATATATCAGGCCAATAGAAAATTAAGCGACGATGAAGTTGCCGAAATTACCAAATTATCAGAAGATTTCTTGACCAAATGGACTGCCCACGGTGCTGAGCTTGAAGCGGGACTGGAAATAAAATACAATCGTTTTATTGTTTTAGGATTAAATCAGGCAAATGCTTCAGCTTCTGGTTGTAGTATTGATGCTTCAGTACATTTCATTCAATCACTTCAAGAAAGATTTGATGTGGATTTACTTGATAAGATGAACGTGACGTTCTATTCAGGTGAATATATTGCTTATAAACCTTTGGCTGATTTCAGAAAAATGGCAAAGGACAAATCGGTTTCAAAAAACACAATAGTCTTCAACAATCTTGTTAATACAAAAGCAGAATATCTTGAAAACTGGGAAGTTCCTGCCATGGAAAGTTGGCACAATCGTTTTTTATCGTAATTCTGTTTCCGTTGCTATGAAGAAATTTTTGTTCGCTGGTATTTTACTTTTTTTGTTTTTCCCGCTAATCGCGCAGGAAAATAATCCATTGATTGTTAAAAACGATTTCCAAAACCAAAAAAAATGGGTTGATAGCATTTATGATACCATGACTTTGGAAGAAAAAATGGGCCAACTCTTTATGGCTGATATTTTCAGTAGCGATCCAAAGGAAAAGACGGATAAAATTAAAGATCTTATAACAAACTACCATATTGGAGGAGTAATCTTTTCCAAAGGCGGCCCTGTGCGACAAGCTAAGTTGAACAACGAGTTTCAGTCACTTGCAAAAGTTCCTTTAATGATAGGGATGGACGCAGAATGGGGCTTGGCCATGCGTTTAGACTCTACGTATGCTTTTCCGTGGAATATGACTTTAGGAGCAATTACCGATAATAAAATAGTTGAAAAAATAGGTCGTCGAATTGGCGAACAAGCCAAACGTTTGGGTGTTCAAATAAATTTTGCTCCGGTTGTTGATATAAATACAAACCCCAAAAACCCTATAATAGGCAATCGTTCATTTGGTGAAGACCGAGACAATGTTACTGAAAAAGCACTGGCTTTTATGAAAGGAATGCAAAGCGCAGGTGTCATGGGCAGCGCAAAACATTTTCCGGGGCACGGAGATACGGAGACCGACAGTCACAAAACCTTACCAACGGTTGATTTTTCTAGAGAACGGCTGGATACATTAGAATTGTATCCGTATAAAAAACTGATTAGCCAAGGCTTGAATAGTGTGATGGTTGCACATTTAAATGTCCCTGCTTTAGAACCGCAAATGAACTATCCATCGTCACTTTCATCAAAAGTAGTCACCAATCTTTTGAAGAAGGAATTGGGTTTCAACGGACTTATTTTTACCGATGCACTGAATATGAAAGGTGCTTCAGACTATAAAAACCCAGGTGAAATTGAACTTGCGGCGTTCTTGGCTGGAAATGATGTGCTTTTGATTTCCGAAGATGTTCCTAAAGCAATGGAATTTCTTATAAATTCATACAATGAAGAGGTAATTACCGAAAAACGATTGGCATATTCTGTCAAAAAAATTCTGTATGCAAAATACAAAGTCGGGTTAAACCATTACAAGCCTGTGAAATTGGCTTATTTGGTTGAAGATTTAAATTCGGTGAACGATAATGCCCTTTATGAAGAAGCAATGGACAATGCACTAACCGTATTGAAAAACGACCGAGCAATCCTTCCCATAAAAGACCTTCAAAAGAAAAAGATTGCCTACGTAAATTTTGGCGATGATTCTGGGGAAGCGTTTTTGAATGAGCTGAAAAAGTATGGCAATGTAGATTGGGTAAAAGCAACAAGCCTTGACGATTATGTTCAGAAATTAAAGAAATATAATTACGTAATCATTGGTTTTCACAAGAGCAACGACACACCTTGGAAAAAATTTGAATTTACTGAAAATGAACTTGTCTGGCTGTATGAAATAGCACGAACAAATACTGTTATTCTGGATGTTTTTGCAAGGCCTTATGCCATGCTGGATTTGAAAAGTACTGCAAATTTTGAAGGCGTTATTATGTCCTATCAAAATAGTGAAATTTCACAGCAACTTTCTGCCCAACTAATTTTTGGAGCACGCGAGGCAAAAGGTAAGTTGCCTGTCTCCTTGGGTGAAGATTTTCCATTAAACACTTTTTTACAAACAAAATCCTTACGAAGACTGCAATATGGAACGCCCGAAAGTGTGGGCGTAAATAGCTACAAACTTAAAAAAATAGATTCCCTTGCAAATTTGGGAATACGTGAAGGAATGTATCCCGGTGCACAAATATTGGTAGCTCGAAAAGGAAAGATTATTTATCAGAAAAATTTCGGATACCACGAGTATGATAAAAAATTGGAAGTGCGAGACACTAATGTTTATGACCTTGCTTCTATGACAAAAATATTAGCCACTTTGCCAATCGTTATGCAATTGGTGGACAAAAAAGAATTAAGTCTGAACACAAAACTATCCGAGATGCTTCCAGAGTATAAAAATTCGAATAAAGCAGACGTAACCTTAAAACAAATGCTTTCGCATTACGCACGTTTTAAGGCTTGGATTCCTTTTTACAGACATACATATAACACTGAAAAAACAGGTGTTTCTTCAAAGTATTATTCTAACGTTCCAGGTAAAGATTTTAATGTAGAAGTTGCTAAGGACCTCTATATGCGAAGGGATTATATTGATACAATCTACAAAGACATTCGTGAAAGTGATTTAAACCCAAGACTGGAATATAAATACAGTGACTTGCCGTATTATATTTTGAAGCAGTATTTAGAACGGAAATTTGGAAAACCTTTGGAAATTATCGTTCAGGAAAATCTATATGAGTCATTGGGAGCCAATTACACGATGTATCATCCGTTAGAAAAATTTTCAAAAGATAATATTCCACCCACGGAACAAGACGATATTTTCAGAAAGCAGAAAGTTCAAGGTTATGTGAACGACCAAGGGGCAGCAATGCTCGGTGGCGTGAGCGGCCATGCTGGGTTGTTTAGCAATAGTAATGATGTTGCCAAAATAATGCAGATGTATCTTTGGAAAGGTTTTTATGGGGGCAAACGTTATTTTAATCCCGATATATTAGATCTTTTCAACACTTGTTATTACTGTGATAAAAACGTAAGGCGTGGCGTTGGTTTTGATAAACCCCAATTAGGAACTTCAGGACCAACCTGTGGTTGTGTTTCCATGACCAGTTTTGGTCATAGTGGCTTCACGGGCACTTTTGGTTGGGCAGACCCAGAAGAGGAAATTGTTTATGTATTTTTATCAAACAGAACTTTTCCAGATCCGGAAAACAGAAAGCTGATAAAGAGTGATTTGCGAAGTAAGATCCAAGAAGCAATTTACGAGGCAATTGATTATTAAATTTAAGGGTATTTCGGAATACTTCAAACTTTGAACTTGAAACCAAAAAAATGAAAATAGCAATAGTATGTTACCCAACCTTTGGGGGTAGTGGAGTAGTGGCTACAGAATTAGGCTTGGCACTTGCCGAGCACGGCCACGAAGTACATTTCATTACGTATAAACAACCCGTTCGGTTGGAATTGCTTTCAAAAAACATTCACTTTCACGAAGTTTCTGTTCCAGATTACCCGTTGTTTCACTATCAGCCATATGAACTTGCGCTTTCCAGTAAGTTGGTAGACATGGTGAAACTCCATAAAATTGAAGTATTGCATGTGCATTATGCCATTCCCCATGCTTATGCGGGATATATGGCAAAAAAAATGCTGGAAGAAGAAAACATTTATATTCCAATGGTTACCACACTACACGGAACAGATATCACGCTGGTAGGAAGTCATCCTTTTTATAAGACAGCAGTTACTTTTAGCATTAATAATAGTGATGTTGTAACTTCAGTTTCGCAAAGCTTAAAGGATGACACACTTCAACTTTTTGATATTAAAAAAGAAATCCATGTAGTTCCCAATTTTATTGATATTCCAAAAAAAATCAACCCTTATACCGATTGTGAACGCGATATGATGGCGGAAAGGAATGAACGCATTGTAACCCATGTGAGCAACCTTCGTAAGGTAAAACGCGTACTAGATGTTATTGAGGTTTTTGACCGTATTCAGAAAAAAACTCCTTCAAAATTAATTATCGTAGGAGAAGGCCCAGAACGCGAAGCCTGTGAACTTTTATGCACTAAAAAAGGAATTGAAGAAAAAGTTCTATTTGTAGGTAATAGCAATGAAGTTGATAAAATTCTTTGTTTCTCAGATCTTTTTATTCTTCCATCTGAAAAGGAGAGCTTTGGACTTGCAGCTTTAGAGGCTATGGCGTGTGGTGTTCCAGTAATATCAAGCAATACAGGAGGTTTGCCAGAAGTTAATATACAAGGCGTAAGTGGTTTTCTGAGCGATGTGGGCAATGTCGAGGAAATGGCAGAAAATGCTTTGAAAATTTTGGATACCGATGCATCTTTAAATAATTTCAAGAAACAAGCAGTAGAAGCGGCATTAGTATATGACACAAAGAAAATTGTACCAATGTATGAACAGTTGTATGCAAAAGCAATTACTGAAAAAACCAATGCCCCAAACTAAATGAGGCATTGATTAAGGAATTAAAATTTATAGTGCGCACTTAAACCTACGTCAAAACTCACATCATCTCTGTATCCTAAATTTGCTTGTGGTCGGAAATCAAAGGAAACAAGCAGCGGGAAATCAAAATTGTACTCTATCCCAACATCGCCTGTTAAAAAACCAAAACCATCTGTTTGTTTGTAAACATCATAATCAGGTCCACCATATTTATACCTGTCATACGTTACTATACCAGCACCGACACCAGGACCCGCATACCAATTTAGACCACCATCAATATTCCAAACCCACTGGTAGATTCCAGTAAGTTTTACAGCGTCCCATTCACGTTTGCTATGAAAAGCCAAGCCAAGTTCCAAGCGGTTATTATCGCCAATAGCACGTTGATAATTTACTTCTGGACCAAAGCCATCACTTTCGCTAAGACGAATACCAATGGCATTCTTTGAAATTTCTTGGGCATTTGTTTGTATACCTAAACCGATAATAGTCAAAATTAATAAAACTGATTTTTTCATAAATTTCCTTTTAGTTATTAACGTTGTAAAAATATATTTAATATAGTGAGACAATAGTTAATGGGAAGCTAATCCACATCCTAAAATTTACAAAGTTTTGTTAAGGATTTTTCTACATTTACAGTTCCAGCTATGAAAAGAGAAATTCAGGATTTTGAAAGAATATTTAAAGGTGAATTTTTCACGGATTCACTTTACACAAGCATGTATGCAACAGATGCGTCTGTGTATCGAAAAACTCCGCTTGCAATAGCTTATCCAAAAAATGATGAAGCAATTAAACAACTAATTGATTTTGCTTTAAAAAATAATACATCGCTCATACCACGAACTGCTGGTACTTCATTGGCCGGGCAATGTGTTGGTGATGGAATCGTAGTGGATGTTTCAAAACATTTCACTGAAATTATTTCGGTAGATATTGAAAATAGAACAGTTACGCTCCAACCTGGAGTAATTCGCGATGAATTGAATGCCCATTTAAAACCATACGAGCTTTTTTTTGGCCCCAATACTTCTACGAGCAATCGCTGTATGATTGGCGGCATGGTTGGCAATAATAGTAGTGGAACCACTTCCATTCAATATGGTGTTACTCGCGACAAGGTTTTAAAACTTAAAACAATTCTTTCTAATGGGGAAGAAGTTGTTTTTGAACCTCTTTCAAAAGAAGCATTTTTGAAAAAGATGGAATTAAATTCTTTGGAAGGAAAAATCTATAAAACACTTTATAATGAATTGATTTCCGAAGAAACACAGCAGGAAATCTGGAAGGAATTCCCAAAGCCCGAAATACACCGCAGAAATACAGGCTATGCGATAGATAGCCTGCTGAATACTTCTATTTTTGGGGAATTTAACGAAGAAATCAATCTCTGCAAATTATTATGTGGAAGCGAGGGAACCCTTGCTTTTACAACAGAAATAACGCTGCAATTAGATCCATTACCGCCTTATTTCACGGCAATGGTTGCAACACATTATGAAACGCTGGAAGCTTGTTTGAACGATGTGGTTATAGCAATGCAACACAAGCTGCATACGTGCGAAATGATGGACAATGTGATATTAGATTGTACTAAAAAAAACAAAACCTACGAGCCGTATCGTTTCTTTGTAGAAGGAAATCCCAAGGCAATCCTTTTGCTGGAATTGAAGAGTACTTCCACAGAAGATTTGGAAAAGCAAATAGATTCTTTACTCGAGGCATTAAAGGTTTCCAACTATAGTTATCACAATCCAGTTTTGAGAAGTGAAGAAATTGATATGGCGCTTGAACTCCGAAAAGCAGGTTTGGGCTTATTGGGAAATATGGTTGGCGACCGAAAAGCAGTTGCTTGCATTGAGGATACAGCCGTTGCTTTAGAAGATTTACCTGCCTATATAAATGAATTTTCCGCGCTGATGAAAAGCTACAATCAGCAAGCCGTTTATTACGCACACGCAGGTGCCGGGGAATTACATTTGCGTCCCATCTTAAATTTAAAGGAAAAAGAAGGTGTGGAATATTTCCGAAAAATTACAACGGACGTGGCGTTACTTTGCAAAAAATATAAAGGTTCTTTTTCTGGTGAACATGGTGATGGCATTGTTCGGGCTGAGTTTATTCCATTGATGATAGGAGAAAAAAACTATGAGCTTTTAAAACGAATTAAAAATGCATTTGATCCTCAGAATATCTTCAATCCAGGAAAGATAGTGTACGCCTTCAAAATGGACAAATCGCTTCGCTATGAAGTTGATAGAAAAGAGCCGATCATAGAAACATTAATGGATTTCAATGATTCCGAAGGTATCCTGCGTTTGGCTGAAAAATGCAATGGCAGTGGGGATTGTAGAAAAAGCGCCGAAGCATTGGGAGCAATGTGTCCGAGCTATCACGCTACCAAAAACGAAAAGGACACAACACGTGCCCGTGCAAATGCTCTGCGTGAAGTTTTGACTAATAATGAGGCTGTAAATAAATTCAACTCCAAAGAATTAAAAGAAGTTTTTGATCTCTGTTTAAGCTGTAAGGCTTGCACTAGCGAATGTCCCAGCAATGTTGATATTAGCACGGCCAAAGCTGAGTTTTTATATCAATACAATAAATCAAACGGTGTTTCATTGTCGAATAAACTATTCGGAAAAAGCACAAAACTGAACAAAAAAGCTTCAAAATTTCCAAAACTCTCAAATTGGTTTTTTACAAATAGCTTTACTTCAAAAGTCATTAAAAAAATTGGAAACGTACATCAAAATCGTTCTTTGCCCAAGGTTTCTACAAAAAGTTTCAGTAAACTATTTCAAAGTAATAAAAATCAATTTATTACATCTTTTTTGATTGAAAATAAAAATAGCAAAAATGTATTGTTGTTTGTGGATGAATTCAGCAATTATTTGGATGCTGAAATTGCGCTAGATTCGTTGCTGCTGTTAACAGGTTTAGGTTACAAAGTGACCGTTGTTGACACTCTGGACAGTGGAAGGGCATTAATTTCAAAAGGTTTATTAAAAGAAGCGAAAAAAGAAGCAAATAAAAATGTTGATTTCCTAAATGATAAAGTTTCTGCAGACGTACCTTTAATTGGCATTGAACCATCAGCAATCCTATCATTTCGTGATGAATATCTTCGTTTGGCAGACGATAAAGCTGTTGCGGAAAATATTTCCAAAAACACTTTTCTGTTAGAGGAGTTCTTAGCTGCTGAAATTCAAACTGGAAATATTTCTTCATCACAATTCACATCAGAAGATAAAAACATTAAAATTCACATACACTGCCACCAAAAATCACTGAGCAACCAAAAGGTGACATTTGATATTTTAAACTTGCCCGAAAATTACAAACCAAGCATTATAACTTCTGGCTGTTGTGGGATGGCGGGAAGTTTTGGCTATGAAAAGGATCATTACAATGTGAGTATGAAAATAGGAGAGTTGAAACTTTTTCCGGTGGTAAGAAAGTGTTCAGAAGAAACCATTATTGCTGCCAACGGCACAAGTTGTAGGCATCAAATTTTTGATGGTACAGGACGAAAAGCGTTGCATCCTATAACTATTCTTAAAAATGCGCTAAAAATGCAAGTTAAATAGTTGTTTTGAAGGCTTTCATAGCTGCGACCATAATTTCAAAACCTGCACCGTTTTCTTCCTCAATTAAAGATTCTTCTGGAGCCAAAAGATGCTTTCTGTCTTGAAAGGAATATAAGTTCCATCGCTCGTTATTATATTCCAAAGCAGTCAAGTTTTCAATCCAATCACCACTATTTAAGTATTTACAGCTTCCTTTGTTTGTAGTTACCTTTTTAATGCAAGGCTGATGAATATGGCCACAAACTACGTAATCAAATTCGTTGTCAATTGCTAAATCTGTTGCTGTAGTTTCAAAATCGTCAATAAACTTCAAGGCGCTTTTCACACTGTTTTTTATTTTTTTGGAAAGCGAATATTTTTCACGACCTGCCTTTTCAAGAAAATAATTTATAAATCTGTTAAATAGAATTAATAGGTCATAGCCCCAGCCGCCCATTTTTGCAATCCATTTGGCGTGTTGAACGGAAGAATCAAAGACATCACCATGAAAAAACCAAGCTTTTTTTCCATCCAAATTAAGTAACAACTTGTCCACAATCTGAATGTTTCCCATTTTGGTATTGCTAAATCTGCGCAACTTTTCATCGTGGTTACCAGTAATATAATATACTTTGGTACCCTTTGCAGCAAATGACAATATCTTTTTAATGATAAGAAGATGTGCTTTTGGAAAATAACGTTTACGGAATTGCCAAATGTCAATAATATCACCATTTAAAATTATTTTCTTTGGCTTTATTGAGTTTAAATATTTCAGAAGTTCTTTAGCGTGGCAGCCATACGTCCCCAAGTGAACATCAGATATTACAACTATTTCAACTTTTCTTCTCAAACAAAAAACATTTACGTTACAAATTTCTTAAATTCTGTTGGCAAGCATTTTATGACAACGTTACGTTTGGTGTACTTTATGGTTATTTGGATTGCGCTATGTTTCTAAAAGATTAAGAATAGCGTTTATTTTCATTATTCATTGCTATCGTTTACATTTGTTGAAAACCAATCTATGGCAGGCAATTCCTTCGGAAAAATCTTTAAACTTACGTCTTTTGGCGAATCACACGGACTGGCCATTGGTGGAATTATAGATGGCTGCCCCGCTGGACTTGTTTTGGATTTTGAGGCGATACAAAACGAAATGCAGCGCAGAAAACCTGGCCAATCTACCATTGTTACACAACGAAAGGAAGAAGACGAAGTAAAATTTCTCTCAGGAATTTTTGAAGGAAAAACCACAGGAACTCCCATTGGATTCGTAATAGAAAACACCGATCAAAAAAGTAAGGATTATAGCCATATAAAAGATATTTACCGTCCCTCGCACGCAGATTACACGTACGATAAAAAATACGGGGTTCGTGATTATCGAGGTGGTGGGCGCTCTTCAGCACGTGAGACAGCTTGTAGGGTGGTAGCTGGTGCCATCGCAAAACAATTAATTCAAAACATAAAAATCACCGCTTATGTTTCTTCCGTAGGTGAATTGGAATTGAAGAAAAAGTATTCCGAAGTTAATTTTTCAGCAATTGAAAAAAATCCTGTCCGTTGTCCTGATGTTGAAATGGCTTCAAAAATGGAGGAGTATATAAAATCTATTAGAAAAGAAGGGGATACCGTTGGAGGAACCATTACTTGCGTTATACAAAATGTTCCCATTGGTTTGGGTGAACCTGTTTTTGAAAAACTACACGCCGAATTAGGCAAAGCAATGCTATCCATAAATGCCGTAAAGGGTTTTGAATACGGAAGTGGTTTTGCAGGAACCACAATGAAAGGAAGTACACACAATGATGTTTTTAATCAAGACGGAAGTACTAAAACCAATCATAGCGGTGGAATTCAGGGCGGGATTAGCAATGGAGAAGATATCTATTTTAAAATTGCCTTTAAACCTGTTGCAACCATCATGCAAAAGCAAGAAACAATAGACAGCAAAGGAAATAAGGCAGAAGCTGAAGGCAAAGGTCGTCATGACCCTTGCGTCGTGCCACGCGCAGTGCCAATTGTTGAGGCAATGGCAGCTTTAGTTTTAGCAGATTTCTATCTACTGAACAAAATTTCAAGACTTTAAAAAAACTATTATTTCTATGAAAAAGCTTGCACTACACTGGAAAATTATCATCGGACTTGTTTTAGGTATCATTTGGGCATTGCTTTCCAGTCAATTGGGGTGGAGCGAGTTTACTATTAACTGGATAGCACCTTTTGGAAAAATTTTCATCAATCTTTTAAAATT
>JAGQYZ010000155.1 GCA_020435865.1 Aequorivita sp.
TATGGATGATAATTTTTCCCCAAGAGTTAAAGATGTAATTGCCTACAGCAAAGAAGAAGCGTTGCGTTTAGGTCATGATTTTATTGGTACTGAGCACTTAATGCTTGGACTTTTAAGAGATGGTAGCGGCAAGGCTGTAACCATATTAAACGCACTTGCAATAGACTTAAACCATCTAAGAAGAAAAGTAGAAATATTAAGCCCTGCAAATCCAGGTGTGACTACAAATACAAACGATAAAAAGAATCTTCATCTTACCCGCCAAGCAGAAAGGGCATTGAAGACCACATTTTTGGAAGCAAAACTTTTTCAAAGCAATTCCATAAATACAGCGCATTTATTGTTGTGTATTCTTCGGAATGAAAATGACCCAACCACAAAATTACTGAACAAAATGAAGATAGATTATGACGTGGTAAAAGACCAATTTAAACTTATGATTACAAACGACGACGATTATATAGACCCCCCAAGTGCCGAATCATTTCCTAATGATGACGATACTTCTGCAGAAGATGCAAATAAAGAAAACTTGTTTTCAGGAACTACTGCCAAAACGAATAAAAAATCCAAAACTCCCGTTTTAGATAACTTCGGAAGAGATCTTACAGCAATGGCAGAAGAAGGGAAACTAGACCCTGTTGTAGGTCGCGAAAGTGAAATTCAACGTGTATCTCAGATTTTAAGTAGAAGAAAGAAAAATAATCCATTATTGATTGGTGAGCCAGGTGTTGGTAAATCTGCCATAGCCGAAGGTTTGGCATTGCGGATTATTCAAAGAAAGGTTTCACGTATTCTTTATGATAAAAGAGTAGTTACTTTAGATTTAGCAAGCCTTGTGGCTGGCACCAAATACCGTGGCCAGTTTGAAGAACGCATGAAAGCCGTGATGAACGAGCTTGAAAAGAATGATGACATTATTCTTTTCATTGATGAAATTCATACAATTGTTGGTGCTGGTGGTGCCACAGGTTCCTTAGATGCTTCAAACATGTTCAAACCTGCACTTGCTAGAGGTGAAATTCAATGTATTGGTGCAACCACTTTGGATGAATACCGTCAATATATAGAAAAAGACGGCGCACTAGAAAGACGTTTCCAAAAAGTATTGGTAGAACCTACTACTGTAGAAGAAACTATCGAAATCCTTAAAAATATAAAGGACAAATACGAAGCGCACCACAATGTAATATATACTGATGATGCCATTGAAGCTTGCGTTAAGCTTACAAATAGATATATGACTGAGCGTTTTCTTCCAGACAAAGCAATTGACGCTATGGATGAAGCTGGCTCGCGCGTTCACATCACTAACATTCACGTTCCCGATAAAATTTTGGAACTAGAAAAGCAATTAGAAGAAGTTCGAGAATTGAAAAATACCGTAGTTAAAAAGCAGAAATACGAAGAAGCTGCAAAACTTCGGGATGATGAAAAGAATTTTGAAAAGGAGCTCGCAATTCAACAAGAAGCGTGGGAAGCAGATTCAAAACTTCACAAAGAAACGGTTAATGAAGAAAGTGTTGCCGAAGTTGTTTCAATGATGACAGGAATACCTGTAAACAGAATAGCACAGACCGAAAGCACCAAGCTTGCTGCCCTGCCCGATCGCATAAAAGGCAAGGTCATTGGTCAAGACGAAGCTGTTGCCAAAGTGGTAAAGGCAATTCAAAGAAACCGTGCCGGGTTGAAAGACCCAAACAAGCCAATTGGTTCCTTTATTTTCCTAGGACAGACAGGTGTAGGTAAAACTCAACTGGCAAAAGTACTTGCCCGTGAGTTATTCGATTCAGAAAATGCTCTGGTTCGAATTGACATGAGTGAGTACATGGAAAAATTTGCCATTTCTCGCTTGGTTGGTGCGCCTCCAGGATATGTGGGTTATGAAGAAGGTGGTCAGTTGACCGAAAAAATTAGAAGAAAACCTTATGCAGTTGTGCTTTTGGATGAAATTGAAAAAGCACATCCAGATGTTTTCAATATGTTGCTTCAAGTTTTGGATGATGGTTATTTAACCGACAGCCTTGGAAGAAAAATTGATTTTAGAAATACTATAATCATTATGACTTCCAATATTGGTGCCCGCCAAATAAAGGATTTTGGCCAAGGAGTTGGTTTCGGAACTGCTGCAAAAAAGAGCCAAGAGGAAACGCATACTAAAAATGTAATTGAAAACGCTTTGAAAAAAACATTTGCTCCTGAATTCTTAAACCGAATTGATGATGTTATGGTCTTCAATGCATTGGAAAGAGATGATATCCATAAAATTATCGATATTGAATTGGACAAACTTTTTCTTCGAATTTCAGATTTGGGATACGATCTCAAACTTACTGAAAAAGCAAAAGATTACATTGCTGACAAAGGTTTTGATAAGCAGTATGGAGCAAGACCATTAAACAGAGCCATTCAAAAATACATTGAAGATGCCTTGGCAGAAGAAATCATTAACAGCAATCTGCAAGAAGGTGATGCCATAATAATGGATCTTGATGAAAAGAAAGATGAGCTGACAATAAAAATCAAAAAACAAAAGAAAACAACTGAATCCTAGCTTCTTTTTTTTAAAGCATAAAATTCCTCAATATTGCTTTGGGGAATTTTTTTTATTTTTTTTTCGCTAAAACCCTAAAAATCCGTAAATTACATCTATCAAAACAATTTACCATGATCCATACCTTACATTTTGAATTTGGCGAAATTCGGGTTTTTGAAAATTTTGTGGTTGTTGTCATGAAAGAAGGAATCACGGTAAAGCCCGAATATAATGATGATTTGGAAGATATTTCAAAAAAATATTATAAAGGAAAAAAATTTGGTTACATCACCTATCGCAAAAATAGCTATGCAGTAAACCCACTGGTTTACTTAAAAACTTCAGAAATAGAAAATTTAGCTGCGTTTGCCGTGGTTTCAGCAAATGGATTAAAAGCTAGCAATTTAGAAATTGAAAAACGATTTTTAAAAAAACCGCTCAAACATTTCACCAACATGGATGAAGCAAAAAATTGGGTAAATGAATTAGTCAATAGTTGAAAGACTTAAAAACATCTACTTTGGCTATGTCTTAAATTTAAAAAAATCAAACTCCAAATAATATATCAGAATCAATATCTAAAGATTGCAGAAATGCAACACTTGCATGAATGTCGTCTGCCAACAATCGGTCATTTTCAATAAAAGGAACTATAGAACGGTACGGCTTTAAAAAAGATTCTACAAAAGGAGAAGATTTTTTTGGCTCCCTGAATTTTATTGCCTGTGAAGCATTCATCAACTCAATAGCAAGGATTGTTTCTATATTTTCAATAATGCGCAGACATTTGGTGGCACCGTTTGCCCCCATACTCACATGATCTTCTTGCCCATTTGAAGAAACAATTGAATCTACAGAAGAAGGAGTCGCCAATTGTTTGTTTTGGCTCACGATGCTTGCTGCGGTATATTGAGGAATCATAAACCCACTGTTAAGCCCTGGATTGTTTACCAAAAAAGCAGGCAATTCCCTCAAACCAGAAACCAATTGATAGGTTCTTCTTTCTGAAATATTGCCCAACTCCGCCATAGCAATTGCTAAATAATCTAGCGCCAAAGCCAAAGGTTGTCCATGAAAGTTTCCCCCAGAAATGATAACATCTTCTTTAACAAAGATGTTCGGGTTATCTGTTACTGAGTTTATTTCGGTCTTAAACGTTTTATGTACAAAATGTAATGTATCCTTCGTGGCTCCATGAACTTGCGGAATGCACCTAAAAGAATAGGGATCTTGAACATTTTTCTTTTCGGAAAGACCCAATTCACTTCCTTCCAAAAATTCTAAAATCTGCTCTGCTGTTTTTACTTGTCCTCTGTGTGGGCGGACCAAATGTACCAAAGCATTATAAGGGCTCATATTGCAATCAAAAGCATCTACAGAAATTGCGCCAATTAAATCAGCCAAATAAGACAGTTTATAACTTTTCAAAAGACAATACACACCGTAAGCACTCATAAACTGAGTTCCATTCAGCAAAGCAAGTCCTTCTTTTGCTTGTAATTTAATGGGTTCCCAATTAAATTTTTTAAGCATTTTTTCTGAAGAAATCCGTTCACCAGAATAATACACTTCACCTTTGCCAATCAAAGGAAGTGAAAGGTGTGCCAATGGTGCCAAATCTCCTGAAGCACCCAAACTTCCTTGATTGTAAATTACAGGAAGAATATCATTATTGTAAAATTCAATCAGCCTTTCTACGGTTTCAATTTGCACGCCACTGTAACCATAACTGAGCGATTGTATTTTAAGCAATAGCATCAATTTTATGATAGGTTTTGGTACAAATTCACCGGTACCACATGCGTGCGACATTACAAGATTTTCCTGTAGTTTTGAAAGGTTTTCAGAAGAAATTTTCACATTGCACAAAGAACCAAAACCAGTGTTAATACCATAAACAGGAGTTTCATTGCCCTTCATTTTATGAATCAAATACTCTCGTGATTTTTTAATATTTAATTGTGCTTCTTCTGAAAGCTCAAGGGTTTTATGCTTATCTATAATTTCTTTGACCAGGGCCAAGTCCAAGATTTCGGAACTTATGTAATGAGTTTCTTGCATTGGGAAGGTAATCTTTCCGCAAAAATACTATTTTTAAATTGTTGCGCCACCTTTCTTCTTTCAAAAGCAAATTGGTTACTCTTTTAATTTAAATTTATATCAAAAAATTAACAAAATACTATGGACTGATTTATTTATGCTATACTTAAATTTACATTCAAATTAAAATTCATATAAAATGAAAAAAATAAGTTTATTCGTTTTGGTACTCTTCTCAATTTCTTGCAAGCAAGAAGTTAAACCTATTTATTCAGTTATAAATGGAACCGTTGAAAACAATACAGCTGAAACTGCTCTTATACGTGGAAATGATTTTGAAGCCAGAATACCAATTAACGAAAAAGGCGT
>JAGQYZ010000007.1 GCA_020435865.1 Aequorivita sp.
TATATAACCGGTTATGAAAAAATTATTACCCTTCTTCTGTATGTTGTTCATAGGAAATATTGGTTTTACCCAAGTTTCAGACATTGTTCAACAAACGTGGTATTTAAGAAATGTTCATCTTGATAATACAACTCATTATGTGCCATATGGTGAAACCATTCAATTAAGTTTTGGCGGTAATAATCCAGATTATAGTATAAATACCAATGGTATTGAGAATACATTTACAGCAAATGCCAATTTCAATAATACTGCCGTAACATTTAGCAATATTGAAGTTTCTTCATCAGACTGTACTGACCCTAATTGTTATTTTGAAGATCTTTACTTCTATCAACTTTTAAGCAATCATATCTTGGACGACAAAACTTTTACCTATTTCTATATGGTTTTTTCCAGTGGAAGAAAGTCATTTCGACTAACCGATAGCAGCGGAAATATAGCGTATTTTACAGATCAACCCATACCAGAAATTGATCCCGCTCTGTTTCAAACTTGGTATTTGCATGCAATGGATTACGATCTTGGTGGAATGGATTATATTGGCAGTTTTGATCCGCCAATTGCTCCAACACTAACAATAAATCCAGATCTTACTTTCACGGGTTTTGGTTCATGCAATGAATTTAGCGGGAATTTTGATTATACAGAAGTTCCCAATAGTGGCGAATTGCTCTTTCCAAAAAATTTTGATTCAACAAATGATACCTGTCAGTTTCATACAGATTTCGAAGATTATTACTTTTCTCAATTTGAATACGATTATCCTTTATACTTTGAATTTTGGGAAGATCCCAACAATGGTGAAGCATATTTTTCATTTGAAGTTATGGCTGGGTTTAATTTTTATTTCTATAATTATCCCGTATTGTCAATTCCCGATTTAGAAAAAAATTCTTTTTTGATTTATCCAAATCCTGCGAACGATAGATTATTTATAAAATCGTCTTTGAATAATTTGCAGTCTGCCACTATTACAGATATTAACGGAAGAATCGTAGCGAAGAAAATTTCAGTTTCTAATGAAATTGATGTCTCAAATTTAAAATCGGGCATGTATTTTATAACCATCACTTCTTCCGAAGGAATTATTACTAAGAAATTTATAAAAAATTGAATTTCAAAAACAATTGCCAACAACCATTAATTTATTTATTAGGTATCTTTACACCAGAATTCTAAAAAACTGTGTTGTTTATGGAACAATACTATCCATATATAAAATCCCTTCACCTAATATTTATAATCACTTGGTTTGCAGGGCTTTTTTATATTGTTAGGCTCTTTGTATATCAAATTGAAGCTTCCCAAAAACCTTCACCTGATAAAGAAATTTTAGGTGCCCAATTAAAAATAATGGCTTCTCGCTTATGGAATATCATAACCTGGCCCAGTATGATTTTGGCCCTTTTCTTTGGAATTTGGCTGCTTTACATGCGTATGTTCTTTTTGGGCGATGCTTGGATGCAAGTGAAATTGGGGTTCGTAGTGCTTTTGATAGCCTACCATTTTAAATGTCACCAAATTTTTAAACAACTTCAAAATGGCTTAGTAAAACATTCGTCAAACTATATGCGCCTTTTTAATGAAGTGCCAACAATCATACTTTTTGCCGTGGTTTTTTTGGTTATTTTAAAAGATGGCACCAATTGGATTTACGGAACCATAGGTATAATAGTATTTGCTATTTTATTGATGATGGGTTATAAAATTTACAAACGAATTCGGGAGAAATAGCTTAGACTCAGCTCACCTACCGAACTTTACTTTTGGGATTTTGGATTTGTTATTTGGAATTTTCCTTTTAGGTTCGATTATTGCTATCTTTCATTCTTCAAATTACTGTAAATGTATTTTTACAAAAAATCGCTTCGAACCCGAATCTTTCTTTCCATGCTCCTTTTGGTTATTGGGGCTTCGGTGCTTATTGCTATTGTTACTGTTTATCAATACAAAGAAGAAGCACAAGATTATCACCGAGACCGTTTATTGCGCAAAGAAGCGGCTATTAGGGCAAACATAAAATACATACTGGACAACACAACCTATCCAGAAGAAACAAACCAAATTCCTTTGATTTTTAAGGATAAAATATACGAAATCAAGGATATACACGGGCTTGAAATCTTTCTGTATGATCTTGACGGAAACCTTTTAAAATCCTCAAGACCTTCCTTTTTTAAGGATACCGTTTCTCCAAAAATTCCTGAGGTTGTAATGGAAAAGCTTCAAAATTCACCCACAAAAAGTTTTATAAAAGAATTTGATGAGGGCGGGCAAAAGTATCAATCTTCCTATACTTACATTACAGACAGTTATTTTAAACCCTTAGCAATACTCAATTTGCCCTATATTGAAGATGACGGTTTTATTAATAATGAACTTACGGAATACCTTTATAGATTAGGTATTGCATACTTCTTTATGCTACTGACCGCTGTTGCAATTTCGTATTTTCTTTCAAAATACATTACGCGTTCACTTAACGAAATAAGTGAAAAACTTTCCGAAACTCGTTTCGATACCCGAAATAAAAAAATCCACCTCAGTGATACTCCAACCGAGATTTCTACAATTGTGAACGCTTACAACGGGATGATCGATGAACTGGAAAATAGCGCCGTGCAACTTGCAGCAAGCGAAAGAGAAACCGCTTGGCGCGAAATGGCTAAACAAGTGGCGCACGAAATTAAAAATCCGCTCACACCAATGCGTCTTACGGTGCAAAGCTTTCAACGAAAATTCGATCAAAACGATCCCGAAATCGAGAAAAAAATGGCGGAATATACAAATACATTGCTTCAGCAAATTGACACGTTAAGCTCTATTTCATCTGCCTTTTCAACATATGCAAAAATGCCGGCACAGCAAGATGAAACCTTGAATGTGGTAAAAATAAGCAAGTTGGCGCTGGATATTTTTAATGAAGATTATATCTATTTCTTTTCAGAAGTAGATAAAGTTCGCGCACGTTTTGACAGAACACAACTTATTCGTGTAGTTACCAATTTGGTTAAAAACAGTATTCAATCTATCGGCCAAAAAAACCCGCCGCAGCCCCGCATTGATGTTGTAGTAAAAGCGGAAGGAACTTTCGTGAATATTATGGTAACTGACAACGGCATTGGTGTTCCAGAAGAAAATAAATCTTGCATTTTTGAGCCACAGTTCACAACAAAAACCAGCGGAATGGGTCTTGGTTTAGGAATGGTAAAAAATATAGTTGAAACTTACGGCGGAACAATAACATTGGATTCTACCGAAGAAAAAACCACTTTTAAAGTTTCGTTTCCAGCAATGCTTTAAGGTTTTTAGTAGCTTTGTATTTCGCATAAAAATTAAAGAATCCTATGAAATTTCAAAACATCCTTTCCGAAACCGAAAATGGCATCACCACTATCACTATCAATCGCCCTTCAAAATTAAATGCATTGAATCGTGAAACAATCCAAGAATTACATGATGCGCTCAAAACAGCCGAGGATTCATCAAAAACGAAAGTCGTAATTATCACCGGAAGCGGCGAAAAAGCTTTTGTTGCTGGGGCTGACATTAGTGAATTTGCAGATTTCTCAGTTGAAGAAGGTGGAAAACTGGCAGCAAAAGGTCAGGAATTATTGTTTGATTTTGTGGCGAATTTTTCAAAACCAGTAATTGCAGCAGTAAACGGTTTTGCCCTTGGCGGTGGACTAGAACTGGCAATGGCGGCACATTTCCGGATAGCTTCCGACAATGCAAAAATGGGGCTTCCAGAAGTTTCATTGGGTGTAATTCCCGGTTACGGCGGCACACAACGCTTGCCACAATTAGTGGGCAAAGGCCGTGCGATGGAAATGATTATGACGGCCGGAATGGTTGATGCTGCCCAAGCGCTTCAATACGGTTTGGTTAATCACATAACAACGATTGAGGAATTACTGGAGTTTGCTGAAAAACTAGCTGATAAAATAATGAGAAATTCTTCAGTTGCTATTGCCTCTGCAATTAGAGCAATCAACGCAAATTTTGAAGACGGTGAAAACGGATTTGAAGTTGAAATTGAGGAATTCGGAAATTGTTTTGGAACCGAAGATTTTAAAGAAGGTACACAGGCGTTTCTTGAAAAGAGAAAGGCTAATTTTCCTGGGAAATAACTAATTTAATAATAGTATGAGAAAATACATTTTATTCTTTTTCGCTTTTACCTTCACGTTTTCAGTAATCGCCCAAGAAAAAGCCGAACCTTGGTTTAAAGATGGCGAAGCACAAATTGTACCCGCTTTTGAAAATCCAAATGATTGGATTAGAACTGATTTGTGGGTAGAAACTACTTTTGACACGGACGGAGACGGCAAACCAGACCGTATGCATGTTGACGTTACAAGACCTAAACAAACCGAAGACGGGTTGAAACTCCCTGTGGTTTATGAATCAAGTCCGTATTTCGCTGGAGTTGCGCCCGAAGTTGAAGGCGCTTTTCATGATGTCCATCACGAATTGGGTGCCCCAGAAAAGGAAATTGTGCATCCATCAGTGACCAGACGTGGCGAAAGGCCAATAATTTCGAACACGCAAATTAAAACTTGGGTTCCAAGAGGATATATTGTTGTGCATTCTTCCTCTCCCGGAACCGGACTTTCACAAGGTTCGCCAACTGTTGGTGGTGACAATGAATCCTTGGCTCCAAAAGCCGTGATTGATTGGCTGAATGGCCGAGCCAAAGGCTATACAACGCCTGATGGAAATGAAGAAGTAAAAGCCTACTGGACCACCGGAAAAGTTGGGATGACGGGAACTTCCTATAACGGAACCATTCCACTGGCTGCAGCAACCACAGGTGTTGAAGGGCTTGAGGCTATCATTCCCATTGCGCCAAATACTTCCTATTATCACTATTACCGTTCTAATGGATTAGTGCGTTCACCAGGTGGATATTTGGGAGAAGACGTTGATGTTCTTTACGATTTCATAAATAGTGGCGACGAATCAAAACGAGCTCACAACAATCAAGTGTATCGTGACACCGAAATAAAAAATGGAATAGACAGAAAAACAGGCGACTATAATGACTTCTGGGCAGGGCGTGATTATTTGAACGACATGAAACCGATGAAAGCAGCACTATTTATGTCGCACGGTTTTAATGATTGGAACGTAATGCCAGAGCACAGTTACAGAATTTACAAAAAGGCAGAGGAAATGGGCCTTCCGGTAAAAATCTATTACCATCAATACGGTCACGGCGGTCCGCCACCTTTTTCAATGATGAATAAATGGTTTACGAAATATCTCTTCGGAATTGATAACGGCATCGAAAAAGGACCAAAAGCTTGGATTGTTCGTGAAAATGATAAAAACGATAATCCAACTCCCTACGCAGATTATCCAAATCCTGATGCTGAAAAAGTTACACTTCACCTAAATTCCACCTCCCCAAATGAAGGAGTTTTGGCTATCAAAAAAAAGAGTACAGCACAACTACAAGCTATGTTGAGAGATGACTATCATTTTTCGGGGGATTCGCTCGCGCAACTTAAAAATTCTATTCATAGATTATTATTCACAACTCCTATTTTAAAGGAAGATTTACACCTTTCTGGGCTTTCAAAATTGAACATAAAATTAGCTAGCAGTAAACCCGCGGCAAACCTTTCTGTTTGGATGGTTTCCTTGCCTTGGAATAAAGACAAGAATGCAAAAATAACCGACAATATTATTACAAGAGGTTGGGCAGATCCACAGAATTATAAATCCATTTCTGAAAGTGAACCTTTAAAACCTGGTAAGTTCTATGAACTATCTTTTGATCTTATTCCAGACGATCAAGTAATTCCAGCTGGGCAACAAATTGGGGTGATGATTTTTTCAAGCGATAATCAATTCACGCTTTTGCCAGAACCGGGAACTATTTTAACTGTTGATCTTGATGAAACATCTATTGAAATTCCAGTTGTTGGCGGAAAAGAAGCTTTCCAAAAGGCAACAAGATAGTAGGTAATTTTCCTTCATGAAAAATTGTCATTTCTAAAAATGTCAATTTGGCATTTTTTAAGTGGCATTTTTTAAGAAACCTCCAAAAATTTCTTAAAAATTTTTAAAATTCCGCATCGCAATAATTGCAACTTTGTTTTGGCATTTCGTTTGTTGAATTTAAAAGTAAAATAATGTTTAACTTAAATCTTGATTTATTATGAGCACTTTAGTAAATGTTCCGAAAAATGGAGGTTTGACACGAACAAATTCAAACACTCCCACAACTTTTCCAATGTGGTCCTCTTGGATCGATGATCTTTTCAACAGGGAGTTGCCATCCGTATTTTCACAAAATTTCAATACGGGAATGAGCCTTCCAAAAGTGAATATTAAAGAAACCGCTGATGCCTATTTTGTGGAAATGGCCGTTCCGGGATTAAAGAAATCCGATTTCCAAATAGACCTTGAAAACCAAGTACTTTCAATCTCCACCGAAGTGGAAGAGAAAAAAGAAGAAAAGGAAGGTAACTACACCCGAAGAGAATTTGGTTATTCATCCTTTAAACGAAGTTTTACACTTCCAGAAACTGTGGACGATGGCAAAATTAAAGCCAATTATAATGAGGGCATTTTGAGCATCCATCTTCCCAAAAAAGAGGAAGCAAAACAAAAGCCTCCAAGAAACATCCAAATTTCCTAAGGAAATTTGTTTCAAACAAAGAAAACTGGGGCCTACTTTTGGCTCCTTTTCTTTGTTTAATTATAACAAAATCCTGAATGTAGTTAACGGTAACTTCACTGCTATCAATGTGTAACTTTTTAATTGTATAAATTATGGAAACAAGGAAATTTAAGCCCGGCGACTGGGTAAAAATAAAGGGGACGGATGACTCACCAAAAATGGAGGTATTGAAATATATTTCAAAAGAGGAACCTTTTACGGGCATCGTTAATAACGATACTATCACAGAATGTGTTTATTATAAAAATGGGGAACGTTTTACGCGTACAATACATCAAAACAGACTATTGAAACTTCTTAAAACAGGTGGAATATATAAATCTTAAACAGTAATTATTTATAAATATGGATTTATTCCATTTTTAACAGGAAATATTCCATTGTAAATAATTAACTTTGAAGAAACCCAATCTTCAAAGTTTTTTTATGTCTGATAACTTCCTAAAAGGCCGTGGTGCCCAGAAAAATGTACACAATCGTTTCTTTGAAAACCAACACGAAATACTTGACGAGTATTTAAATTTCTGTGAAGTGGAGGGTGAAGATGCAGACAAAAATAAAACAAACTACATTGAAGTTTTTCCAAAAACATTTGTAAATAAAGTAGAAAGCCCCGATGTAGGCATGGGGTTTTCGGCAAACCCATACCAAGGTTGTGAACATGGATGTGTCTATTGCTACGCCCGAAACAGTCACGAATATTGGGGGTATGGCGCGGGACTGGATTTTGAGCGAAATATTCTTTACAAAAGAAAAGCGCCACAGCTTTTGGAGGAAAAAATTACTTCGAAGAATTGGCAGGGAAACACTATTGTTTTTTCAGGAAATACAGATTGTTATCAACCATTGGAAAGAAAACTAAAAATCACCCGAAAATGTTTAGAAGTAATGTTGAAATGGAAACACCCAACGGGGATCATTACTAAAAATTCCTTGATACTTCGCGATTTAGATATATTAAAGGAAATGGCGAGACTGAATATTATTTCAACAAATATTTCCATCACTTCCCTTTCAGAAGATACACGCAGATTACTGGAACCGCGCACGGCGAGCATCAAACAACGCCTGAAGACTGTGGAAACACTTTCTGAAAATGGAATTCCAGTTCGGGTGATGATGGCACCCATTATCCCTTCGCTGAACAGTCATGAAATTCTTCCTTTGGTAAAAAAAGTGGCGGAACTCGGAGCACTTGATGTTGGTTATACCATTGTTAGATTGAACGGACAAATTGCCGAAATTTTTAAGGATTGGGCACACAAAACCATTCCAAATAGGGCAGAGCGAATTTTAAACCAAATTGCGGAATGCCATGGCGGTAACCTTAATGATAGTAACTGGGGGCGCCGAATGAAAGGCGAAGGAACAATAAGCGAACAAGTAAAAAATACAATGGCAATTGCCAAAAAGAAATATTTAAAAGATAGAAAAGTTGAACCGCTGGATGCCTCACATTTTCTGCAACTTAAAAATCCGCAGATGAAGTTGTTTTAAAAATTACTTTTTTCCCTCCCATTCAGCATAAAATTGTTGTAGAAATGTTTCCATAAATTGGTGTCTTTCTTCTGCAATTTTTCGGCCTGTTTCGGTATTTATTCGGTCTTTTAAAAGTAGTAGTTTTTCGTAGAAATGATTGATAGTCGGCGCATTGGAAGCTTTATACTCCGAAGGTGTCATATTTAAATTTGGCTTAATTTCTGGATCATAAAGCTTTCGATTTTTAAAACCGCCGTAATTGAAAGTACGCGCAATTCCTATTGCTCCCAACGCATCAAGTCTATCGGCATCCTGAACCACGTCCAATTCTTTTGAATGAAATTCCTGGTGTTTATTTCCGCCTTTAAAAGAAACGTTTTCAATAATTTTTATAATATGTTCGATCGTTTCTTCTGAAATGTTTTGGGAATTTAAAAATTGTCGTGCTTTTTTTGGTCCAACGGACTCATCGCCATCGTGGAATTTTGAATCGGCTATATCGTGAAGCAATGCGCCCAAAACGACAACTGTTTTATCAACTTTTTCAGTTTCTGAAATAAGCATCGCATTTTTATAAACCCGTTCAATATGGAACCAATCGTGGCCACCTTCGGCGTTTTGCAACTCCACTTTTACAAAAGTTATAGTATTTGAGATAATCTCTTCCGAAGAAAATAAAGCCATTATTTATGAATTTTTGAAGTGATAATTTCCTCCACATTGTCAATCAGCGTTTCAACTTCATAATCTGCAATTTTGATCGCGGGATGCGCAGTCATTTCCAAACGGACGCCCATTTGTATTGGGAACATTCCCCAACGCTGCAATTTCCATGAATTATTGACGGTAACAGGAAGCACATAACCGTTTGGTATTTTTTTGAAAAGCGTTTGCAATCCTGTTCTACGGAAAGATTTTGGTACACCGGTTTTACTTCGTGTACCTTCAGGGAAAATAACACCACTACGATTAAACTTTTGGAGATATTTTGAAAACTTCACCATTTCAACAATTGCCTGCCGTGGATTTTTCCGATCTATTAAAATAGAACCGCCATGCCGAAGATTATAAGAAATGGAAGGAATTCCTTTCCCTAATTCTACTTTGGAAATAAATTTTGGATGATACTTTCGCAAATACCAAACAATTGGTGAAATATCCCACATACTTTGGTGGTTCGATACTATTATAATAGGAACATTATTCGGAATACTGGTGTTAATATCGATTTGGAATGTGGTCCCTAAAACATTCAAACAGCGAAGCAGTGTCCAGTTAAGATAATCCACACTTTTCTTGTGTGCTTTATAACCAAACCAATTGAAGCAAATCCATTGTATTGG
>JAGQYZ010000156.1:0-958 GCA_020435865.1 Aequorivita sp.
TTGATTTGATCGACACTTCTTCCGGAGGCAATGTTCCCAAAGCAACTATTCCCAGTAAGCCTGGTTATCAGGTTCCATTTGCAGACCAGATTAAGAAAGAAGTTAATATTCTCACAGGCGCCGTAGGGCAAATTACAACGGCAGAACAATCCGAGGAAATTTTAAAAGAAGGAAAGGCCGATTTGATTCTTTATGCCAGAGAAAGCCTGCGCCAACCTTATTTCCCGCTGCATGCAGCAAAAGAATTAAATGTGGATGTGGAATGGCCATTACAATACGAACGTGCTAAACAATAAAGAATGATCAAAAGCTTCGGAAAAAAACCAACGGGTGATAGATTAATACGCATTCAAAAATCACCTAATTATCGAGACGGCGCATTTCACAATATCCACAACACGCCGCAATTGGCAGAAGGTTACAACTTTGGGAAAGTAATGTTCGATTTCTTTTTTAGAAAACCGAAAAACGTGAAACCTCCAAAACCCATTCCCTTTATAAAAACAGATTTGAAAACCCTTCCATTGGAAACCGATTTGTTGGTATGGTTTGGGCATTCTTCCTATTATCTTCAGCTCAACAGCAAACGATTTTTAATTGATCCCGTTTTTAGTAACAGCGCTTCCCCAATTCCAAATACCAACAAACCTTTTAAAGGAAGCAATAATTATTTTGCTGAAGACATACCCGAAATTGACTACTTGCTAATTTCACACGACCATTATGATCATTTGGATTACGAAACCATAAAAAAATTAAAGCCAAAAGTGAAGCAAATCATTACAGGTTTGGGCGTTGGCGCACATTTTGAAGCGTGGGGGTATGATCCGGAACTGATTCACGAATTAGACTGGAACCAAACACTGGAATTGGATAATGATATTACATTAAACACAGTTTCAGCGCGCCATTTTTCGGGAAGAGGTTTTAAACGGAATAATACCTTGTGGCTTGCTTT
>JAGQYZ010000156.1:1029-2464 GCA_020435865.1 Aequorivita sp.
GAAATAGGCAATAAATTTGGCCCTTTTGATTTGGCCCTTTTGGAAAACGGACAATATAATTTGGCATGGCATTACATTCATATGCTGCCAGAAGAAGTACTTCAAGCGGCAAAGGATTTACGGGCAAAAAGTCTCTTTCCCGTGCATTCCAGTAAATTTGCCTTAGCGCTGCACGCTTGGGATGAACCGTTAACCAAAATAGGGGAGCTCAATAAAGAGATGAATCTTCCTTTGATAACGCCCCGAATTGGGGAAGTTGTATACATAGGAAATACGTCGCAGCGTTTTTCAAAATGGTGGACAGAAATCCAATAATCCAAAATTCTGATAATTCAACAATCCATAGTACCTTCGCAAAAAATAGAAAAATGCTAAAAGCTGTACTTTTTGATATGGATGGGGTCATTGTAGACACCGAACCCTTGCACCGCAAGGCCTACTTCAAAATGTTTGAGGATGTGAATATTGATGTGAGCGAAGCAATGTATGATTCCTTTACGGGACAGGCAACTTTGCCTATATGTAAGACTCTTTGCGAGCATTTCAATCTTTCAGAAACCCCAGAAAATTTGGTTGCAACAAAAAGGAAACATTTTAAATATCTTTTTGAAAACGATGACGATCTTATGCTTTTGGACGGTGTCCACGAATTGATAAAAGATTATCACGCCAACGGACTTACTTTAGTGTTGGCTTCTTCGGCCTCCATGCCAAACATTGACCGTATTTTTGAACGCTTCGATCTCAACAAATATTTTAAAGCGAAAATAAGCGGCGCCGATTTAAAGGCTTCAAAACCGCATCCGGAAATTTTCTTAAAAGCTGCCGAACTTGCTGGAGAACACCCCGACGATTGTATCGTAATTGAGGATTCCACCAATGGGATTGCCGCTGCCAAAGCCGCAAACATATATTGCGTAGCTTTCAAAAGCCCACATTCCAAAAATCAGGATTACAGCAAGGCGGATAGGGTAATTACAAGCTTTAATGAAATTATATTTTCGAAAATAAAAGAGTAACCTTTTCAACTCCTACCTTTATACAGCGTGCGCAATAGCTGGAGTATTGGCGCAAAGGGAAGTCGGGAGAAGATGTTTATTCAAAATTTCATCGTTCTTCCTAAACCCAACAAATCATAACGAACTCGTCCCTCCCCTTCGAAGGGGAGGCTAGGAGGGGATGTTTTTAGCTCCATGCAGAGAAAATAGTACCTTTGGGTGAGGTCTTTTTAAGAGCTTTTATACGATGTGCTGCAAGCCGAAGAGGTTCGTCAAAATAAACCACATTCCGCTCCCCATTTTTTTTAAGATGGCTACGGATAATGGCGTGGGTATGATAAGTTGCAGTTTGCAGCTTCAAAAAAGGTTCATAATCGGCAATATTGCAAATGGCTTCGTTTCTGTCAAAAAAACCAAAACCTTTGTATTGCCCTTCA
>JAGQYZ010000156.1:2555-3335 GCA_020435865.1 Aequorivita sp.
GCTTGTACTTTTAAATTGTAATCTGCAACAGTTTCGGTACCTTCACAAATGCCCTCACAATTTTTAATACGGTAGTGCGAGCATTTTTCAGAAGAACTTTGTAGCGTACAGAAACGTGGGCAAAGTTTAAAATCCTCGCAGATTTCCTCCAGCTTTTCAGTAGCTTCCGTTCGGTTATAAAAAGTACTTACGGAATCGTCTAGCGTCTTTGTCTTTCCCAAAGCCAGTTGAATTATGCCGCGCTGGTTCACATAACGTATAATTTGATAGGTAGTGGCGGGCCATTTCTGGGCGCGGTTGAATTTGGGATAATGTTTCCGGATATGTTCAGATTCCACCAAAAGAGCCAACAACTCATTGCCCGTTTCTTCATAATCTATAAAATGCGTTTCCTGCCCAAGCTGGTATTCCTTTGTCTTTTTATCATAAAAATGGCTCAAAACCCGCTTTTTGATGTTCTTTGCCTTTCCGGCATAAATCACTTGGTGTTTTTGGTTTTTGAATAGATAGATACCAGCTTCCTCGGGCAATTCGTTAATCTGTTCCGTTGGGATGTGCGGGGGAAGCGTAGCCTGTTTGGAACGCGGATTCAAAAAGGAATTAATAGTGCTGAAATCTTCGTCCAACGAAAGCAAGCGTTGAAAGAGGATTACCGTGGCATCCACATCGCCCTCCGCACGGTGGCGGTTGAGGTGCGGAATGTTTATGGTGTTGCAAAGCCTTCCCAAACTATAGGACAAATGTCCGGGAATCAATTTGCGCGAGAGCCGGACGGTGCAA
>JAGQYZ010000157.1:0-997 GCA_020435865.1 Aequorivita sp.
ATAATATGACATAAATCCGATAAAATGCAAATTTTTCGGATAAAATGTTTAAATATTTTTTTTATAATTACTTATCTATCAGTTCTTTCCTACAAATTTTAATTTTTTTTAAGATTATTCCGACATTTTATCAAAACACTTTTTTTGATTTTTCAAAAGTTTATTCATTTAAAAAAAAATGAACATTTAAATTCATTGTTACCTTTGTCAATATGACGAACTTATTTAATACCTGGAATTGCCCTATACAAAGCATAAACCTATCCAAATTCAGCTTGAAAAATTTTTCCTTGTTTATCTCACGAGAAGATATGGTACACCCTTTTGTTTCTGGCAACAAATTCAGAAAATTGAAATATAATATTCTTACGGCCCGAGAACAAAAACACGATACTATACTCACATTTGGCGGAGCATTCTCAAATCATATTGCCGCGGTAGCAGCTGCTGGTAAAGAATTGGGCCTTAAAACCATAGGAATCATTCGTGGTGAGGAACTTCAAAGTAAAATAGCTGAAAACCCAACACTTTATTTTGCTAAAGGATGTGGAATGCAATTGCATTTTATTTCGCGTGAAGCCTATAGACATAAAGATGAAACTGAATTCATCAATAATTTAAAAGAACAATTCGAAAATTTCTATCTATTGCCTGAAGGTGGCACGAATGCACTGGCTGTAAAAGGGTGCGAAGAAATTTTAACAGACGAAAGTAATCGCTTCAATTATATATGTGTTCCCATAGGTACGGGGGGCACTATGGCCGGATTGGTAAAAGCATCAAATAAAAATCAGCAAGTACTTGGATTTTCAGCTTTAAAAGGAACATTTCAATCTTCAGAAATAGCTAAATATACCTCTAAAACAAATTTTAAAATTACGGATTCGTATTGTTTTGGTGGCTATGGCAAAATAGATATGGATTTAATACGTTTCATAAATGAATTTAAGAAAAAAACAAATATTCCTTTGGATCCAGTCTATACCGGAAAAATGAT
>JAGQYZ010000157.1:1034-3446 GCA_020435865.1 Aequorivita sp.
TATTTCAAAGAAAATAGCCGTATTTTTGCAATCCATACCGGAGGCCTGCAAGGCATTCCCGGGATGAACCAGAAATTGAAAAAGAAAAAACTACCTATACTTGAATAAAATGATTGGCAGAATAGTTACCCTTCTACTTTTATGTATTATTTGTTTTAGCAGTTGCAAATCAAAAAAAACAGCTGTCAGCCATAAAAAAAACCATAAAACTGAAAGAGTTGTCAGAGTTAAGCAACATACAAAAGAAAAAGACACAAAAGCAGAAGAACCTGAAGTTACTGTAGTTCCTGAAAATGTTCCCTACAGTGAGCGCGTGGCCAATTACATAAAGGAATACAATGATATTGCAAAAGAAGAAATGCTTCAATACGGAATTCCCGCTAGTATTACGCTTGCCCAAGGGATACTAGAAAGTGGCGCCGGAGCAGGTGAACTTACCGTTAAGGCAAATAACCACTTCGGAATAAAATGCCACACTGGTTGGGAAGGAGATAGAGTATATCACGACGATGATGAACGAGGGGAATGTTTCAGAAAATACAATGATCCAAAATATTCGTATAGAGACCATTCTTTGTTTTTAACGCAACGAAGCCGCTACAAAGATTTGTTTAAACTTCGCAAAGACGATTATAAAGGTTGGGCAAAAGGCTTACGGAAGGCCGGCTACGCCACAGACCCAAAATATCCCGATAAACTTATTGGTATTATTGAAAGATATAACTTGGAAGCTTACGACAAAGAAGTTTTGGGCAAAAAAGTGAGCACTACAAAACCCGATGATTCAAAAATAAGCACTTATTCAGTGCAGCCTGGCGATACACTTTATAGCATTTCAAGACGCTTTAATCTTACTGTGGAAACTTTAAAGGATTATAATGGTTTAAAAAGTAATGACTTAGCTATAGGGCAAGTGCTTTATCTACATGCTGTGAAAAACCGATAAAAAAAACGGATAGGTCGTTATTAAACATACGATCAGTAGTTTCTTCAAAATAGTACTAAAATACTTAAACATTAAAATGAAATACCAAAGAAGTAGTTCCTTATTTACAGAGGCACAAAAAGTTATTCCTGGTGGTGTCAACTCGCCTGTTCGGGCTTTTAAGGCCGTTGGAGGCACTCCTGTTTTTGTTGAAAAAGCAAAAGGAGCCTATCTGTATGACGTTGATGGTAACAAACTGATAGATTATATCAATTCTTGGGGGCCAATGATTCTTGGGCATGCATACGAGCCCGTGGTACATGCCGTTATTGAAAAAGCAAAAAAGGGAACTTCCTTCGGGATGCCTACTGAAATTGAAACCGAAATAGCTGTACTCGCAATTTCTATGGTTCCTAATATTGATAAAATCCGTTTTGTGAATAGCGGAACCGAAGCTTGTATGAGTGCCGTGCGCCTTGCAAGAGGTTTTACAGGAAAGGACAAAATCATAAAATTTGCAGGATGTTATCATGGCCATAGCGATTCTTTTTTGATTCAAGCTGGAAGTGGCGCAGTTACTTTCGGAACTCCAAACAGTCCGGGCGTTACTGAAGGAACCGCAAAAGACACGCTCTTGGCAAACTACAACGATTTAAAAAATGTGGAAGATGTAATTGCCGCAAACAAAAACCAAATAGCCTGCATCATACTAGAGCCCGTGGCAGGAAATATGGGCTGCATTCCTCCTGTTGATGGTTTTTTGGAAGGCTTACGAAAACTTTGTGACGATAACAATATCCTTTTAATTTTTGATGAAGTGATGACTGGTTTCAGACTAGCCCCAGGCGGTGCACAAGAATTGTTTGGTGTTAAAGCAGATATTGTAACTTTTGGAAAAGTCATCGGTGGCGGACTTCCGGTTGGTGCATTTGCTGCAAGAGCAGAAATAATGGATTATTTGGCGCCCGTTGGCCCGGTTTATCAAGCTGGGACTTTGAGCGGAAATCCTCTGGCAATGGCTGCTGGTTTGGCAATGTTGAAGGAATTGAACGACAATAAAGAAATTTTCAATTCAATAAATAAAAAAACGGAATATCTGCATAAAGGTTTAAATGAAGTGCTTACTTCTGCAAATGTGAAGTTTACAATAAACCGTGTAGGCTCTATGATTTCAGTACATTTTTCTGAAAAGCCCGTTACTGATTTCACTTCTGCAGCAGAAGCAAACAACGAGAATTTCAAACTATTCTTTCACGGATTGCTGAATGAGGGAATCTATATTGCGCCCAGTGCTTTTGAAACTTGGTTTATCTGTGATGCGTTGACTTATAAAGACCTGGATGTTACTATTGCAGCCTGTGAGAAAGTTGCGAAGAATCTTAAATAATAAGGATAGCAACAAAAGACACAAAGAAAAAAATATTTTATAAAAAAGTCCCTCTCTAAAATTAGAGAGGGACTTTAATTTTAAATATAATTAATCACTA
>JAGQYZ010000158.1 GCA_020435865.1 Aequorivita sp.
CCCGAAGATTATGGAAGTCTTTCACTTGTTTACGCATCTATACTTTTCTTTTTTCAAATTTATGGAGACTTTTCTGGTTATTCTGATATTGCCATTGGAACAGCAAAACTTTTCGGCTTTAAGCTCAGTAAAAATTTCAACATCCCCTATTTAGCAAAAAGTGTTACCGATTTTTGGCAGCGTTGGCACATCACACTCACAAGATGGTTTAATGATTATGTATATTTTCCTATTATCCAAAAAAACCTCAGAAGCAGCTCACGCCGTAACTTTGCCATCTTTTTAACGATGGGCCTAATAGGTCTTTGGCACGGGGCAGATTGGACCTTCATTATCTTTGGGGCTTTTCAAGGGATTTTGATAATTTTAGAACGAACGCCGATGAAAAAAGACCGAAAATCCAGTCTTTTTCACAAATCATCGATTCCACGTGTTTTACTACCTATTTTCAGTTTTTTGTTTATTACTATATCTAGCATACTCTTTAGAAGCCAAAATATTGACGAAGCAGGAATTGTTTTCAAGAGAATTTTTTCTTTTATTCCCAGTGAAGCAATTGGATCATTAATTAATAAACGTTTTCTTGTCTTTGTTTTTATAATGATGGCAGCCGAAATATTAACACGCTTTAAAGATTTCCCGTTGACCCAAATTGACAAATATATCAACAGACCTACACGCTGGATAATTTATTACATTTTCATTTTTTTAATTTTCCGATATGCCGGGCCAAAAGAAGACTTTATCTATTTTCAGTTTTAACAAAGCACAGCTTCGCTTTTTAAAATACTGCTTGGGGTTTTTCACTCCAGTGGTCCTCACCTATATTGTTTTGGAATTGTTAGTGTTGAATATTCCTATCAATTATAAAGTATTCGGTGAATATTTAGACGCACATTCACAAGAAATTGAGGTCATGGCGCTGGGATCATCACAGATGAAATGTGGCTTTAACCCAGCGAATTGTGATGAAAACGCAATCAATCTTGCCTCTACTTCTCAACATCACAACGAAGATTTTCATATTATGGAAGGAACCAAAGATAGGCTTCCGAAGCTAAAATATGTTTTGATGGAAGTTTCCTATAATCATTTGGAACTTCCGCACCATTCCAACGATTATTGGAAAAATACAATATACCTGAAATATTACGGGGTAAACGCTTTTGAAAGACCTACTTGGTTTAAAGATCGACTGGTTTATCTCTCAAATGTGCATTTTTATTCACATAAATTTATGGAATATTATGTAGATAAGTCCATTACGGAAAAGCTCAACGAATTCGGTTTTGACACCAATAATTATAATGGAGATTTTAAAACATTAAATTATGATGAGTCGAAAATAGCAACTAAAAAATTCAAAATAATAACTCGTGAAGATTTAACTATTTTCAAAAAAAACACAGCTTATTTATTTGAAATGTTGAATTATGCAAAAGCTGAAAATTTAAAGGTTATTGTCTGCACACTTCCACTTTATAAAACCTATTTGAAAGAAAGAAATCCAAATATAGTAAGGCGTCGTGACAGTATTCTTTCTATAATTAAACAAAAATATAGTAATGTTACGCTATTGAATGAAGAAGCAGACACAATAAGCTTTACTGCTAAGGATTTTCTAAATGAAAACCATTTAAACCCAAATGGGGCCAAAAAATTTACCGCTTTGGTAAACCAAAAAATAGATAGTTTATATTAATTCTATTTTAACTTTTTAAAATAAATTTTTGCTTCTTTAATCACCCTTGGAGCCAAAATAATGGTTGCTGTCATCGTAGGAATAGCCATCAACGCAAAGAAAGTGTCAATCAGGTTTATCATCATACTTAATGAAGTAGTTGCACCAATGAGTATGCTGATAATATAGATGTAATTGTAAATCCCTTTGTTTTTAACGCCAAAAAGAAACGACATACACTTGCTTCCATAATATGAATAAGAAAACAGCGAAGAGATACTGAAAATGGCAATGCAAATCAACAATCCATACTTCCCAAAAACAGGAATACTTTCTTCAAAAGCTGAAGCGGTTAAACTTACGCCGTTTGCTTCGCTGCTCTGCCAAACGCCTGTTACCAAAATTGCTAAAGCAGTCAGTGTGCAAATTATCAACGTGTCTATTGCGGGCCCTAGCATTGCTACCAAACCTTCACGAATGGGCTCATTTGTTTTTGCAGCGCCGTGCGCCATTGGTGCAGTGCCAATCCCTGCTTCATTTGAAAATGCGCCACGGCGAATTCCCAAAAGAATAATTCCTCCAATTGCTCCGCCCAGAAAAGCATCACCAGTATAGAAATTTGCCGAAAATGCATCCGTAAAAATCATTCCCAAATACTTCGGGACTACATCAATATGTACTCCCAAAATAACTAGGACTAAAAGAAAATAAAGCACAACCATTCCCGGAACCAGTTTTGAAGCGGTTTTGCTGATTCGAGACAAGCCTCCCAAAATAACTACTGCCGTGATTGAAGCCAAAACCAAGCCTATTACTAAATCTGTTTTAAAACCACCATACATTCCGGCTGGTTTTAAAAGTATATCGTTTATAGCTTGTGTAAGTTGGTTTACATTAAAAACTGGCAAAGCACCAACCAATCCCGCAACACTGAAAAAAACAGCAAGTGGCATCCATTTTTTTCCTAGGCCTTCAGTTATAAAATACATTGGGCCTCCTTGTATTTTTCCTTCAGAGTCTTTTCCTCTGTAAAGAATTGCCAAAGTAGCAGTAAAAAATTTAGTCGACATTCCAATCACTGCACTTACCCACATCCAAAAAACAGCTCCAGGACCACCAATAGCAATGGCAACGGCTACTCCTGCTATGTTTCCCATTCCAACAGTAGCCGAAAGGGCAGTCGTTAATGCTTGAAAATGGGTTATTTCGCCAGCATCGCTCTTGTTGTCATATTTTCCACGAAGCACAGCAATGGCATGTCCTAAATATCGAAAAGGCAAAAACTGAATGCGTATTAAAAGATATAGCCCGCCGCCTATCAATAGTATTAAAAGTGGCAGACCCCAGGCTGTGGATGCCATTTCAGCAATAAAATTGTCTGCTTTTTCCAAGGCTTTCTTTTAAGAATTAACAACGAATGTAGTATTAAAATTTTTAAAATTAACAAGGAAATTGTTACTTGCAGCGCCAAATGAAGAATCAATTAACCATCTTCTTTCTTTTTTTATCTTTTTTCACTTTTGCCCAAACGGAGCGAGAATGGAAAAAAAGCGCTTTTACTTTTAACCCTGAATTTCTTTTGGGACTAACAATGGAGTCCAATGATGGTTTCCCTAAAACTAAATTGCAGAAGCAAGTTGTTATTAACCTTGGTCGTTATCATACCTTCAACCCGCAGCAGTGGGCACAACAACTGAAAGGGCCAAAAACAGGTGTTTCTGTTGGCATAACTGATTTTGGAAATCTTGATAGCTTAGGAATTGCGATAACCGCTATACCCTTTATTGAATTCAATGCTTTTGGAAGTGAGAGATGGAAAGTATTTACAGGAATGGGCGCCTCCTATTTCACAAAAAAATTCAATGCAGAAACAAATCCACAAAATCAGGCTGTAACTACAGATATTACTTGGGCTTTTAGACTATATCTATATTATCAATTCCTTTCAACTAAAAACATAGATTGGCGCATTGGCGTAGGTTATTCACACCATTCCAATGGGCATACACGATTACTAAACCAAGGTTACAATTCTTTTTTGTTGAGCCTTTCAGCCGATATAAAAAATCCGTTTAAACGTGTTGAAAATTCACAACCAGAAGCAATTCCGAAGTATAAAAGAATGGTTTATAATTATTTTGCATTTCGTGGTGGACTGGGTCAAAATGCATTTGCGCTCGCTTTCAACGATAAAAAGAGTGTATATACAATAGCTGGAGAATATGGACGTATTTACAACAATACTTATAAAATTGGTATTGGGTTCTATTACAGATTCTACCAACACTACTATGATTACATTAAAGGAAACGAATCATTGGTGCAAGCAGGAAGAGAATTTGATTATTTTAAAAGCAACCCTTGGTATTATGCTACCAATCTGGGCGTAAGCCTTCATGGCGAAATATTTTTAAACCACGTGGGTATTGACCTACAGTTGGGTTTCAACTTGCACAAACCTGCATATAAATTGGACTGGCGGATTAACGAAGGTTGGGACAATACACCACGTGAAATTTCTAGTACTTGGGTTTTGGGAGAACTTGATGGAAGCTATAAACAAAAGTACCGCATTTCCTCTAGATTGGGACTCAAATATTATTTAATTGGAATGGAAAATGCTCCAAAAAATAATATTTATATAGGTGCCAACCTCAATGCAAATTTGGGACAAGCCGATTTTACTGAGCTTAGTTTAGGATATGTTCACAGCTTTAATTTTAGGGAACGAAAATAGAAAGTTTATTTTTAAACCTCGGAAGCCTCCGCCACAACAAAATTATTTCTTTTGAAGATAACTCAAAACGTTTTTTTCTATACGTTCGTTAATATTAGAAACATCTGCTTTTAAAAACTTTTCACCAGTAATATTTTCATAAAGCTCAATATATCTTTCTGAAACAGTTTCAATATATGCATCACTCATAAAAGGTACTTGCTGACCTTCCAAACCCTGAAAACCATTTTGGATGAGCCATTGCCTTACAAATTCTTTAGAAAGTTGTTTTTGTGGCTCGTTGTTTTTTTGTCGGTTTTCATAGCCTTCAGCATAAAAATAACGGGATGAATCTGGGGTGTGAATTTCGTCAATAAGAACGATTTTTCCATCTTTCGTTTTACCGAATTCATACTTGGTATCTACTAATATTAGGCCTCGTTTAGCTGCAATCTCACTTCCACGCTGAAAAAGTTTGCGGGTGTAATCTTCCAACTGAAGATAATCCACTTCAGAAACAATACCGCGTTTTAAAATATCCTCTCGCGAAATATCTTCATCATGATCGCCCATTTCGGCTTTAGTGGCAGGTGTTATAATTGGTTGGGAAAATTTATCGTTTTCCTTCATCCCTTCAGGCATTGCAACACCACAAAGCATTCTTTTTCCTGCTTTATATTCACGAGCTGCATGCCCACTCATATAGCCACGGATTACCATTTCAACCTTAAAAGGTTCGCAAGCTTCGCCAATGGCAACATTGGGATCGGGGGTTGCAATCAACCAATTGGGAACCAAATCTTCGGTATCGCGCATCATTTTGGTAGCAATTTGATTTAAGATTTGTCCTTTGTATGGAATTCCTTTAGGCATTACCACATCAA
>JAGQYZ010000159.1 GCA_020435865.1 Aequorivita sp.
AAATCATAACCCACGATATTACCTTCACCTTTTTGAAGTGGAAGATCGCCATAAAGCGTTTTCATAAAACTACTTTTTCCAGTTCCGGTTTTTCCAATCAGATAAACAAATTCGCCTTTTTCCACTGAAACGGAAACATCGGAAAGAACTAGGTTGTCGCCTTGATAGATGGAAGCATCTTTTAAAAATAACACGGTATCGGCCATAGGGATTATAGATTTGCGTTTTCGATTTCAAAAGTAATCTGAAATACTGCCAACTGCAACTGAATGCTGCTACTTATTTAATTTTCTGAAATTTTTTCTTTCAACGCATCAATTTCCTTTTGCTGTTGAAGCGTATAAAGTGTCAGTTCCTCAATTTTTTGAAGCAAAATCAAATTCATTTCTTTCAGTGATATTCCTTCGGTCAGCATTGATTCGGCAGAAGGTACATTTGGTAGGTGATGGTTTTCCTTTAAAAAAGCTTCCAATTCTTCCAAAGAGATCAGTTTATATTCGGGCATCATTTCCGAAAAACCGCTGTAATAGGTTTCAAAAACATAATCGGGTGCAACTGCCCCTTCCAAATCTACCAGTACTTCCTGTGTGTGTATTTTCCCTTTTACGGTTAAAAGCTCGTCGGGACTGGTAGTTCCGATGCCAATTTTGCCATTTTTTTCAGAAAGATTTTTAAATGGATTGCGCTGGGCTGTTGCGGAAAGTGAAAATAATATGATAGCGAAAATCAATAACCTATTCATAACGTTGCTTTTAATAAATATCAAGTTTTAAAATTACAGTATTTTTTTTAAGTCATTCAGAGTATGCTAAATTCTATTTCTTAAGCACATACTTATTCAGTTTTTTCAGCGTTATAATTCAAAGAAAATTCACCCAAACAAATCGTTAATAACCCGTTAAAAACATTTACAGTATCGCCGAAAGCTACATTTAAAGTTAAATATCTTTACGCCACCAAAACTGTAAATAATGATTAAGAATCTCCGTGTCTTTTCGCTTTTTCTATTCCTTTCATTTTCATCCTTTTCGCAGCAAACAGCAGCCTATACAAACGACCTCGCTGAATTCAATCAAGCTTTTGAACTTTATAATAATGGCCAATATCTGGCTGCACAAAGTCTTTTTGATAAAATAAAAAACAGCAGTGATGATGAAACGGTGCAAAGCGATTGTGCCTATTATATTGCGAATGCAGCAGTTAGGTTGAACCAACAAAACGCGGATCAGTTGATGGAGGAATTTGTGGAGAAATACCCTACAAGTTTAAAGCGAAACTCTGCATATATAGACGTTGCAAATTTTTATTTTGAAAATGGAAAATATTCCTATGCCCAAAAATGGTATGATAAAGTTGACTCTGGAAGTTTGAGCCGAAGCGAACAGGAACAGTTTAATTTCAACAATGGCTACGCCTATTTCAAGGCGAAAAGATATGACGATGCCAAAACCTATTTCAACAGGGTTTCTACTTCCCAGAAATACGGCTCACAAGCCAAATATTATTTGGGCTTTATTGCTTACGAAGGTGATGATTATGAGGAAGCCAACAAAAACTTTGAGGAAGTAAAAGGGGAGGAGCGTTATTCCGAAGA
>JAGQYZ010000160.1 GCA_020435865.1 Aequorivita sp.
GACATTCCTGTAATGCACGATGACCAACATGGTACGGCAATCATTTCAGCAGCTGCCTTGCTTAATGCTTTGGAAATTTCAGGGAAAAAGATTGAAGAGGCAAAAATAGTCATTAGCGGTGCTGGTGCGGCGGCAGTTTCTTGCACACGGCTTTATAAATCTTTTGGAGCGAAGGATGAAAATATTGTAATGCTTGACAGCAAAGGTGTTATCAGAAAAGATAGGAAAAATCTTTCCGAAGAAAAAGCCGAGTTTGCATCCCATAGAAAAATAGACACTTTGGACGAAGCAATGAAAGATGCCGATGTTTTTGTAGGTCTTTCAGTTAAAGATATTGTTACGCCAAAAATGCTGAAAAGCATGGCCCCAAACCCGATTGTTTTTGCAATGGCCAATCCTGACCCAGAAATTGAATATGACTTGGCCGTAAAAACCAGAAAAGACATCATTATGGCTACAGGGCGTAGCGATCATCCCAATCAAGTGAACAATGTGCTTGGGTTTCCCTTTATTTTCCGAGGAGCGTTGGATGTGCGTGCAACTAAGATTAATGAAGAAATGAAAATGGCAGCTGTTAAAGCCTTGGCAGATCTAGCAAAAGAAGCTGTTCCAGAGCAAGTGAATATAGCTTATGGCGAAACTAAACTGGCATTTGGGAAAGATTACATCATTCCTAAACCTTTTGATCCAAGACTTATAACCGCCGTGCCTCCAGCCGTTGCGAAAGCGGCGATGGAGAGTGGCGTGGCTACAACTGAAATTACCGATTGGGAAAAATATCAAGAAGAGCTTTACGAACGCATGGGTAGCGACAACAAAATAGTCCGTTTGTTGCTTAACCGTGCAAAATTGAATCCAAAACGAATTGTTTTTGCCGAAGCAGATCATTTGGATGTTTTGAAAGCTGCACAAATCGTTTTTGAAGAAGGTATTGGTATACCTGTTTTATTGGGAAGAAAAGAAATAATCGTTGAACTAATGGAACAGATAGATTTTGATGCAGATATTGAAATCATTGATCCAAAGAGTGACGAACATGTTGATAAGCTTCAGCACTACGCTCAAAAACTTTGGGAAAAGCGAAGAAGAAACGGAATATCGCTTTACACTGCTGAAAAACTAGTGCGTGAACGCAATTATTTTGCTGGAATGATGCTAAATGAAGGCGATGTGGACTGTATGATCTCTGGTTATGCGCGTTCCTACCCTTTGGTAGTAGTTCCTGTTTTTGAGACGGTGGGAAGATTTGAAGGTGTGACGAAAGTAGCTACAACTAACTTGATGCTTACTAAGCGAGGTCCATTATTTATCTCGGATACCTCAATAAATATTGACCCTACGGCAAAAGAACTTGCTAAGATTGCGCAAATGACCAATTACACTATGAAAATGTTTGGTTTGCAACCAGTGATTGCGATGATTTCATATGCCAACTTCGGTTCTTCCAAAGATCCACGCGCAACAAAAGTGAGAGAAGCAGTAGGGTTGATTCACAAAAGTAATCCAGATATGATACTGGATGGGGAACTGCAGGCTGACTTCGCTTTAAATCAAGAATTACTTCAAAAGCGATTTCCTTTTTCAAAATTAGCAGGCAAAAAAGTAAACGCTCTTATCTTTCCAAACCTTGATTCTGCAAACAGCACCTATAAATTGCTGAAAGAGATTAACAATGTGGAATCCATTGGCCCAATTATGTTGGGAATGCGTAAACCTGTTCACATTTTACAGTTGGGCGCAAGTGTTGAAGAAATGGTAAATATGGCTGCCGTTGCAGTAGTAGATGCGCAACAAAAAGAAAAGCGGGCCAGGGAATAAGTGAAGTAATTAAAGGCATAGCTTTTCCCCAATATTTTCACAAAAACCCCAATGGCTGTTGCAAATAATTATGCTATATTTGAGCCTTTAAGTTTTCGTTAACACATGATAACCCATATACAGGGCAGACTGGTTGAAAAAAACCCGACAGATGTAGTGATAGATTGCAGTGGAGTAGGGTACTTTATCAATATTTCATTGCACACATTTTCCGAACTCCCCTCCAGTGAAAATGTTAAGCTATTTACGCATTTACTTGTTCGGGAAGATGCCCATACTCTGTATGGTTTTTCAAGTGTTGCGGAACGTGAAATATTTAAGTTGTTGATTAGTGTTTCTGGGGTGGGAGCCAGTACAGCTAGAACGATGTTGTCATCATTGGCGCCAGATCAAGTATTGGAAGCCATAGCAACAAACGATATTATAACAATCCAATCTGTAAAAGGAATAGGGGCCAAAACTGCCCAACGTGTGGTTTTGGATTTAAAAGATAAGATTTTAAAAGTGTACGGTTTGTCGTCTATTTCTGCTGGAACGAGCAATACGAACAAAAATGAAGCGTTATCTGCTTTGGAGAC
>JAGQYZ010000161.1 GCA_020435865.1 Aequorivita sp.
AAAATTTGGGATTTCACCAATGATTCCCCTTTAACCTATGCCCGAAGTAATAAAAAAGTGGGTTTCATAAATGGTAAAGGCGAATGGGTTATTCAACCAGCTTATGATAAAGTCCGTGCTTTTAATGTAGGCCTTGCACCTGTAAATGAAGGAAAGGAATGGGGGTTTATTAATGAAAAAGGAGAAAAGATAATCGATATAAAATACAGGGATGCCGAAATTTTTTCTGACAATGGCCTAGCTCCTGTGAAAGAAAAAAAACTTTGGGGTTTTGTTGATAAAACGGGTAAACTTGTAATTCCAATGGAATATGATATTTCAATAGGGATGTTTGGCTTTTTGCAAAGTGGTTCTGATAAAGGATTTATAGATGGTCTTGCCCGTGTTAAGAAAAACAAAGAATGGGGATTCATAGATAAAACTGGAAAAGTTGTTGGCAAATGGCATCAAAATGCTGAAGCTTTTGTAGATACTTCTAAGTAGTTAAAAGAATAAAGAAAATAGAAAAAGAGAAAAAGCACCATTCGTCTTTGTGGCTTTGTTGAAAAATAAATGGAAGAGAAAAAAACAAAACAGAAATACGCATTAGTAACTGGAGGTTCTCGAGGTATTGGCCGGGCAGTCTGCATTCAACTTGCCAAGGATTTGGAATACAGCCTTCTTATAAACTATAACGGAAACAAAGAAGCTGCCCAGCAAACCTTGAAAGAAGTGAAGACTCTTGGCGGCAAAGGCGAAATAATCCAGTTTGACGTTACCGATGCCGAAGCTGTTAATAAGGCATTTGACGTATGGCACGAAAACAATAAAGATGCTATCATTGAAGTGATTATAAACAATGCTGGAATAACCAAAGATGGTATGTTTATGTGGATGAAACCCGAAGATTGGCATAGTGTTATTAATACGAGTTTGAATGGTTTTTACAATGTAACAAATGCTTTGATTCAAAAATTGCTTGTCAATAAATATGGACGGGTTATCAATATGGTTTCGGTTTCTGGGTTAAAAGGAACGCCGGGACAGGTTAATTATTCCGCAGCAAAAGGAGCTGTTATTGGTGCTACAAAAGCATTAGCGCAAGAAGTTGCAAAACGAAATATTACTGTAAACGCTGTAGCCCCAGGATTCATAAAAAGTGATATGACCGCCGAACTTGACGAAAAGGAGCTCAAAAAAATGATACCAGCCAACCGTTTTGGCGAAGCTGAGGAAGTTGCGCACGTAGTTAGTTTTTTGGCTTCTTCTAAATCTTCCTATATTACCGGGGAAGTGATTAATATTAATGGCGGAATTTATTCATAAAAAGGAGGAGAATTGAGAAGAGTAGTAATTACCGGAATGGGTATTTATTCCTGCATCGGCAAAAACCTGCAGGAAGTGAAGCAATCGCTCTATGACGGAAAATCTGGAATTATTTGTGACGGAAAAAGAAAGGATTTTGGTTATCGTTCCTGTTTAACGGGTTGGGTTGAAGAACCCAATTTGAAGGAGCAACTTTCCAGAAGAGAACGTGTTAGCCTTGGAGAAGAAGGTGCTTATGCGTATGCCGCCACCATTGAAGCATTGAAAAATGCAAAGATAGACCAGCAGTTTCTTGACAAAAATGAAGTGGGTATCCTCTACGGAAACGATAGCACCGCAAAATCGGTTATTGAATCAGTTGATAAAATTCGTGAAAAGAAAGATACAACCTTAGTTGGTTCAGGCGCTATTTTTAAAGCAATGAACTCTTCGGTAACAATGAATCTTTCAACTATTTTTAAATTACGAGGAATCAATTTCACAATCAGTGCGGCCTGTGCAAGTGGTTCACATTCCATCGGGATGGCCTATTTCTTAATAAAAAATGGCTTGCAAGATTGTATAATTTCAGGTGGAGCGCAGGAAATAAATGAACTCGCAATGGGCAGTTTTGACGGTCTCGGGGTTTTTTCAACACAACTTGACCCAACAAAAGCATGTCGTCCCTTCGATAAGGATAGAGACGGTTTGGTACCCAGTGGCGGAGCGGCAACATTAGTTATTGAAAGCTATGAAAGTGCCATAAAACGAGGTGCGCCAATTTTGGGCGAAATTATAGGCTATGGCTTTTCTTCAAACGGTGATCATATTTCAACACCAAATGTTGATGGCCCCGCACGCGCGATGAAAATGGCTTTAGAGCAAGCAAATATAAAAGCTACTGAAGTTGATTACGTAAATGCCCATGCAACTTCAACGCCCGTTGGTGATGCAAATGAAGCCCTTGCTATTACTGAGGTTTTTGGTGAAAATGGCCCCTGTGTTAGCTCCACAAAGTCTATGACGGGCCACGAATGCTGGATGGCTGGAGCTAGTGAGGTCATTTATTCTATGTTGATGATGGAGCATTCTTTCATCGCTCCAAACATTAACCTGGAAACGCCCGATGAGGCAGCTTCAAAATTAAACCTTGTTAACAAAACGTTAAATAGAAAAATTGATGTATTTTTGTCCAATTCTTTCGGTTTTGGGGGAACCAATTCCGCATTAATTATTAAAAAGTGTACACATTAAAAATGAATAAAGAAGTTATAGTTGAGAAAATAAACTACTTTTTGGTAGATGAGTTTGAGGTAGAAACCGAAGACATTGAACCAAGAGCCAACCTAAAAGAAACTTTAGAGCTGGATAGCTTGGATTTTGTAGACTTGGTAGTTGCCATTGAGGCCAATTTTGGCGTGAAATTGACTGGTGAAGATTTCCTTAATGTTATTACACTTCAAGATTTTTACGACCTGATTGAAACAAAAATCAGCTGAAATTTGCAATAACTATTTATGGCGGGCGAATGGGAAGGCAAGAGCAAAGGCACCGTTTTAGGGTATAAAATCTTTATATTTTTTATTCGGAAATTAGGGGTTCGCGCTGCTTACGGCTTGCTTTATTTCGTTGCCCTTTATTATGTTTTCTTTGCTGGAAAAAGTACGCATTCCATCTTTTATTACTTTCGTAAAAGACTGAAATATGCTTTGCCGAAAAGTCTTTTCAGTATTTATAAAAGTTATTATGTATTCGGTAAAACCATCATCGACAAGGCCGCAATCTCTTCAGGATTAAAAAGTCAATTTACCTATGAATGTGATGGAGTTGAAAATATAATCAATCTTCTTGATAAACAGCAGGGTGGCATTATGATAAGTGCCCATGTTGGCAACTTTGAAATCGCCGAGTTTTTTTTCGAAGAAATTGATACCCGTTCACAAATAAGTCTTGTTACCACAGATGCTGAACATAGAAACATAAAGGAATACATGGAAAAAGTTACCATGCGTTCTAACGTTAAATTTATTTTAGTGAAGGAAGACATGTCGCATATTTTTGAAATAAACAATGCATTAAGAAATGGCGAACTGGTTTGTTTTACAGGAGATAGATATATGAAAGATTCCAAAACATTGGCGGAATCACTTATGGGTAAACAAGCGAATTTCCCTGCGGGACCTTTTTTATTGGCCAGTAGGTTGAATGTTCCTGTTTTGTTTGTCTATGTAATGAAGGAAACAAACAAGCATTATCATTTATATGCCCGTCAAGTAGAAGTAAAAAATCGCGATGCACAAGGCCTGTTAAAAAAATACACTGAAAGCGTGGAATGGATATTGAAAAAATATCCATTGCAATGGTTTAACTATTTTGATTTTTGGGATACAAACGATTAGCAAATGAAGGAAATTTTAGTAATCTATTATTCGCAAACAGGGCAACTTTTTGATATTTTGAAGAATATTGCTTCAAAAATTTCAGGTGAAAACATAAATATTTCTTATTGCGAAATCATTCCAAAGAAAAAATTCCCCTTTCCATGGAAACAAGAAGAATTTTATGGGGCCTTTCCAGAAACTTTTCTTCAAATTCCCACTTCTTTGGAAACGATTCCTCAGGAAATTCTTCAGAAAAATTACGATTTAGTAATTTTAGGCTATACTACTTGGTATTTAACGCCATCGATCCCAATCAATTCATTTTTAAAATCTGAGGAAGCAAAAATTTTGCTTGCCAATACGCCAGTTGTCACCGTTTCTGCAAGTAGAAATATGTGGATTATGGCACAGGAAAAAGTGAAGAAATTGCTAGTTGCTAATAAGGCTAGATTGGTTGGAAATATCGCTTTGGTTGATAGAAATCTAAATCACATTAGTGTAATCACAATCGTACACTGGTTGATGGGCGGAAAGAAAACCAAAATGCTCGGAATCTTCCCAAAACCTGGTGTTTCTGATAAGGATATTGAATCGGCTTCGCGATTTGGAATACCAATCAAACAAGCTTTATTCCAAAATGAATATTCTAACCTGCAAGAAAATCTTTTAAGCGTTGGTGCTGTAAAAGTAGATCCTTCTCTCATAGCTACAGATATTCGCGGAAATGTTGTTTTTACAAAATGGGCTAATCATTTGATTAAAAAAGAAGGTGAAGAAAGAAAGAAATGGCTCGTTTATTTTAAATATTATTTGTTATTTGCAATATGGCTTATAGCACCAATAGTATTTATTGTATTTTTGCTCACTTATATCCCAATGTATCGTAAAATACAGCAAGATAAAGCCTATTATTCATCAGTTGCATTAAAGCAGGATTAATGAAGAATGTTTATATTACAAGGATTGCAAAGTTTTTGCCCAATGAGCCCGTGGAAAATGAGGCGATGGAAGAAAAACTTGGAGTTATTAATGGAAAAACCTCAAAGGCCCGCCGCATTATCCTTCGGAACAACCAGATAAAAACACGTTACTACGCCATTGACAAAGATGGAAATGTAACCCATAATAACGCACAACTTGCTGCAAAAGCTGTGGAAGCTTTGTGCGACGAAACATTCAATAAGAACGAAATTGAATTATTGTCTTGCGGCACATCCAGTCCAGACCAGATTTTGCCTAGTCATGCTGCAATGGTACACGGGTTTTTAAAGAATGGAAACCTAGAAGTGAATTCTCCTTCGGGAGCGTGTTGCAGTGGAATGAATGCCTTGAAATATGGCTATATGGCCATAAAATCTGAACAAGTGAATAACGCAGTTTGTACAGGTTCTGAAAGAACTTCCTCTTGGATGAAATCTGATATTTTTGAAGACGAAGTAGCACATTTGCAGCAAATTGATGAAAATCCAATTCTTGCATTTAATAAGGAATTTTTGCGTTGGATGCTTTCTGATGGTGCTGGAGCATTTCTATTGGAAAGCGAACCAAAAGGGGAAACGCCATTGAAAATTGAATGGATGGAAGGCTACAGCTACGCATTCGAACTGGACACCTGTATGTATGCTGGTGGAGACAAATTGGAAGACGGTAGCCTAAAACCGTGGAGCGAATATCCCGCAGATGTTTGGGGTAAAAAATCACTTTTTGCAATGAAACAGGACGTGAAGTTGTTGGGTGAAAATATTCTTCAAAAGGGGGTGGAAAGCATGAAAGAAGCCATGGCGAAGCACAACATCACCGAAGATGACATTGATTATTACCTTCCACATATTTCTTCATATTATTTCAAAGAAAATCTTTATAACGAAATTGAACGACAAGGTCTGCATTTGTCTTGGGACAAATGGTTTTTGAACCTTCAAAAAGTAGGAAATGTTGGTGCTGGCTCCATTTATCTTATGTTGGAAGAATTGGTGCATTCCGGAAAACTTAAAAAAGGCGATAAAATATTTCTTCAAGTGCCCGAAAGTGCTCGCTTCGCATATTCTTACGCTTATTTGACTGTTGTTTAAATGAACGTTTTTACCGAAAAAATAACGGACAAAGATTTCATCGGAAAATTGATTCCGCAGAAAGCGCCGTTTGTGATGGTGGACAAATTATTTCATTTCGAAGAAAAAAAAGTGGTTGCGGGGTTAACTATTTCCGAAGAAAACATTTTTATACAAAAAAATAAATTCACTGCTCCGGGTTTGATTGAACATATGGCCCAAACTGTTGCACTTTATACGGGCTATCAATTCTTTCTGAAAAAAGAAGATGCACCAACTGGTTACATTGGCGCAATAAAAAAAGCTGAAATTTTTGAACTCCCTTCTGTTGGAGACGAATTAAAAACCACCGTAATTATTCTTCACGATATTATGGGTGTTACTTTGGTTACCGCTGAAACTGAATGTTATGGAAAAATTATCGCTTCCAGCGAAATGAAAACCGTATTGGCAAATTAAGAATGAAAGCAATGGATATTTCAAGTTTAGATATTTCCAACTTTCTACCACATCGCGACCCGATGCTGATGGTTACTTCAGTATTTGAGATTGATGAAAATTCTGTGTCAACCAAATTTCAAATTTTAGAAGATTGTGTTTTTTTAAAGGAAGGAAGGCTCTCTGAAACTGGACTTATTGAAAATGCCGCTCAAGCTGCTTCAGGTATTGTAGGTCAAAGTTTTTTTGAAAAAGACGATTTGGAAGGAACCGGTAACAAGTTAGTTGGGTACATAAGCGCTATCAAAAAAGTGGAGATTTTTGACCTTCCGAAGGTTGGTGAAACGATTATTACCAAAGCAAAACTTCTTTCAAGGTTTGATACAGGTAAAGTAACCATGTGTAGCCTTGAGGCCCAAACATTTCTTGCTGAAAAATTAATTGTATCTTCTACCATGAATTTTTTAATCCATGAAGTCTGATTATGAAGAAAAAAGAAGTGCCACAGGATAAAAGTAATTTGGAATCTGCAAATTTCCGCGAACTCTGCTATGCAGTTGATGAAAATGGCGAATATACCACTGAAAGAAGTAGTGGCTGGGAACCAAAAACCGTAGCTTTAAACAATGCAATAGAAGAAATAAAAGAGCGCATACAAGATGCGAAAAACCGTGTAATTACAGGTGAGACCAGCCCCATTGAATATTATATGGAACTTCATAAAATGGACGTGGGCATATTGGCAAGTTACGTGGGTTTTTGGCAATGGAAAGTAAAACGCCACTTTAAGCCTTCGGTTTTTAAAAAATTGAGTGATAAAACGTTGAATAAATATGCTGAAACATTTGATATTTCAGTAGAAGAACTTCAGAACATAAAATAATGGAAATAGACTTTACCCATCACCAATCTGCACATTGTGAAAATGGCGTGGTTTCAAATTTGATGAAACACAATGGTTTCAGCGTAAGCGAGCCTATGGTTTTTGGCGTTGGCAGCGGTTTGTTGTTCTGTTATATTCCGCTTTTAAAAGTGAACCACGCGCCGGTAATTACATATCGCGCACTGCCGGGACATATTTTTAAAAAGTTTGCAAAGCGTACAGGCGTAAAAATGAAGCGTGAAAAATTCAGCAATCCAAAAGATGCGAAAGCTCGGCTTGATGAAAATTTAAAAAAAAACAATCCTGTTGGTTTACAAGTTGGGGTATATAATCTACTCTATTTTCCTGACGAATACCGTTTTCACTTCAATGCCCACAATATGGTTGTTTATGGGAAGCAAGACGATCGTTATTTAATCAGTGATCCGGTGATGGAAGAAGTCACTTCTCTTTCTGAAAAGGAATTGGAAAAAGTGCGTTTTGCCAAAGGAGCTTTCGCACCAAAAGGCCATATGTATTACCCAATTTCTTTTCCTGAAAAACTGGAACTTGAAACAGCAATCGTAAAAGGAATTAAGGACACCTGCAAAGCAATGCTTGCGCCAGTTTCGTTTGTTGGGGTGAAAGGAATCCACAAAATAGCTGCCTTAATTCGAAAATGGCCAAAGAAAAAAGGGATTAAAACCGCTAACCATTATTTGGGACAAGTAGTGCGAATGCAAGAGGAAATAGGTACTGGCGGTGGTGGTTTCCGATATATTTACGCAGCTTTTTTACAAGAAGCTGGTAAGCTTTTAGGAAATGAAAAGCTTATTGAACTTTCCAAAGAAATGACCGAAATTGGTGATTTGTGGCGCGATTTTGCACTTGAAGCTTCTAGAATTTACAAAAACAGAAGCGCTCAAACCGACAGTTACAACAAAGTTGCTGACCAATTGGATCATATTGCCGATTTGGAAAAGGTGTTTTTTAGGAAATTGAAAAAGGCAATATAAAAAGTCCCCTTTGGGGATTTAGGGGAAAATGATACAAATAAACCAACTTTCAAAAAAATACAAAGGCGCCGAAGACTTTTCGGTAAAAAATCTTGATTTGAAAGTTGAAGATGGTGAAATATACGGATTGCTCGGTCCAAACGGCGCTGGAAAAACCACACTTATTTCCATGTTGACTTCACTTTTAAAACCTACTTCTGGTTCGTTCACAATCAATGGTTTGAACTTTAAGGAACATAAAAACCAATTGAAGCAACTAATTGGCATTGTTCCTCAGGAATATGCGCTTTACCCAACGCTTACGGCTTTTGAAAATTTGCAATATTTTGGAAGTATGTATGGAATTAAAGGCGAAATCCTTAAAAAATCCATTTGCGAACATTTGGAAATTATGGGGCTTTCAAAATTCGCCAATAAAAAAACCGCCACCTTTTCTGGCGGAATGAAACGTCGTATTAACCTGATTGCCGGAATTCTGCATCAACCCAAAGTTTTGTTTTTGGATGAACCAACTGTGGGCGTGGACGTGCAATCTAAAAATGTGATCATCGATCACTTAAAATTGCTGAACAAGAAGGGAACAACAATCGTTTACACTTCACACCATTTAAACGAAGCCGAATTTTTCTGTACCCACGTTGCCATAATTGACAATGGGGAAATAATCGTAAAAGGAATTCCTTCAGAATTGATAAAAAAGCAAAAAAGCGCCAACAACCTAGAAGACGTTTTTTTAGCAAAAACAGGTAAAGCCCTTCGCGATTATGCATAAACTCTGGGCTTCAACATATAAAGAAATACTGTTACTTATCCGTGATTTGGGCGGAATTGCAATTCTTTTTATAATGCCCTTGTTGCTTTTGGTTGTAATTACTTTGGTGCAGGATAGCACCTTTAAAACCATTAGTGATATTAAGATTCCAGTGCTTTTGGTAGATAATGATAAAGGCGAAGTTTCAAAAAATATCATTGAAAATCTTTCCGAATCTAATTCGTTTGAGATTCTTCAAGAAACTTCCGAAGAAGATGCGAAAAATGCCGTTTTCTCAGGAAAATATCAACTTGCCATTGTAATTCCGAAAAATCTTTCGGCTTCACTTCAGAAAAAAGTAGACCAAAATGTGGAAGGCATTTTGTCAAAATTCGGTTTGGATGAAGATACTTTGGCGGTTGCCAAAGAAGTAATTCCCAAAAAAGAAGTGCGCTTGTATTTCGACCCTGCTACTCAAGTAAGTTTTAAATCTTCGGTAAAGAACGGCATCGATAAAATGATTTCAAAAATCGAAACCCAAAGTATTTATAAAGCTTTTCAAACTGAATTGGACGAAGAGGGTGCAGAACCAATTTTTGATACAGAAAACTTTATCGCTTTTAAAGAAATCCTTCCCACAAAAAACAACGAGGAAATCATTCCAAACTCGGCTCAACACAATGTTCCCGCTTGGACGTTGTTTGCAATTTTCTTCATCATTGTTCCACTTTCCATTAATTTAGTAAAAGAAAAAAATCAAGGCACTTTCGTACGTTTACGCACCCAGCCAGTAAATTACGCCACAGTTCTTGGCGGAAAAACAATTGTTTATCTAGGTGTTTGTTTGATTCAATTTACGTTGATGTTGCTTGTTGGAATTTATCTTTTTCCTGCAATGGGGCTTCCAGGAATTGACGTTTCAGGGAAATTGCCGTTGCTTTATATGGTTGCGCTTTTTTCAGGATTGGCGGCAATTGGCTTAGGGTTACTTTTAGGAACAATTGCAAAAACACAGGAACAGGCAGCGCCCTTTGGTTCAACTTTGGTTGTTATTTTGGCTGCGCTTGGCGGTGTTTGGGTTCCCGTTTTTGTTATGCCGAAGTTTATGCAACTCATTTCAAAAATTTCCCCAATGAATTGGGGGTTGGAAGCTTTTTACGATGTATTTTTAAGAAATGTGGGTTTTGTTAAAATCCTTCCCGAAATTTCGTTATTATTGTTGTTCTTCCTTAGTACAACAATAATAGCAATAATCTTTAATCAAAGAAAAAATGCCGTCTAACAATAGAAATGAAATAAGTTTCACCTCAGAAATTCGCGTACGCTTCACCGAAACGGATCCTTTGGGAATTGTGTGGCACGGAAATTATATTCAGTATTTTGAGGATGGCCGTGAGGCTTTTGGGCGTGAGCACGGTATTTCCTATTTGGAACAAAAAGAAAATGGATACACTTCGCCAATAGTGAAATCTTCTTGCGAACACAAGCTCCCGTTGCGTTATGGCGATGTGGCAACCATAAAAACCACTTTTATAGATTCGCCAGCGGCTAAAATGATTTTTCAGTATCGAATTTTTGATCCGAAAGGAAGATTAGTCTGTTTAGGTGAAACCATTCAAGTTTTTTTGAACGAGCAGGGTGAGCTTTCATTAACAAAACCTGAATTTTTTGCGAAATGGAAAATAAAAATGGGACTTTAAAAAATGGACAAGACTTTTCTTTCACATAATAATATTTTCAGCAGTCTTGGATTTGACAGCGAAGTAGTTGTTGAAAATATTTCGAAAGGAAATTCTGGACTTGAAAAATTTGAGGACACTTCCCTTTTGCCCGATCCGTTTTGCGCATCGCTAATTTCTTCAGGAAAAGTAGTAAGTGAATTCAGAAAAATTGCAGATGCTTCAAAGTATACGAAACTTGAACAGATGATGATACTTTCGTTGAAAAGAGTGATTGATGCTGCAAATATTACATTAGATGAAAAAGTAGGTTTAATAATTTCTACCACAAAAGGAAATATAAACGTGCTTGAAAAAGAAAGTAATTTTCCCGAAAGTCGAGTTTATTTAAACGAGCTGGGAAAAACAATCCAAAACTTTTTCGGTTTTAAAAATGAAGCTATTTTGCTTTCAAACGCATGTGTATCGGGTGTTTTGGCAATTTCGGCGGCAAAGCGATTTATTACTGAAGGAAAATATGATCACGTTTTTATAACCAGTGGCGATTTGGTTACAAAATTCATTCTTTCGGGTTTCAATTCCTTCCAAGCTTTGTCGGCAGAACCTTGCAAACCCTATGATAAAAATCGAATTGGAATTAATTTAGGAGAAGTAGCCGCAAGTGCCTTGGTTACTTCTTCAGCAGAAAATCTTGCAAAAGAAGCCACCCAAATTTTGGGTGACGCAACCTGCAATGATGCCAACCATATCTCGGGTCCATCGCGCACTGGCGAAGGTCTCTTCCGAAGCGTAAAGGCTGCTATGAAAGAAGCAAATTTGGATGCCTCACAAATAGATTATATTTCCGCCCACGGTACTGCTACGCCTTTTAATGATGAAATGGAGGCTATTGCTTTTAGCAGATTGGGAATGGAAAATGTTCCTTTGAACAGTTTAAAAGGATTTTTTGGACATACTTTGGGTGCTTCTGGCTTATTGGAAACCATTGTGGGAATGCATTCTATGAAAAAAAATACACTTTTTATTTCCAAAGGATTTGACGAACTTGGCGTCTCAAAAAATATGAATATTGTCAAAGTAAATACATCGAAAACGTTGAATGCCTTCCTAAAAACCGCATCGGGTTTTGGGGGTTGCAACACTGCTGTGATTTTAAAAAAAATAAACAACTAACCAATCATAAATGCAAACAACCACTAAAAAAATGAATGCCATTGAGGCTTTGGAGGAAGCGCACCGGATTGCTTTTGCACCCTTTGTTTTCCAAGCCTCAGTATCGCTTCGGAAGCTCGGAATTCTCGATTATATTTTTAACCAACGGAAAACGGGTGGCCCTACAGCTGATGAGATTTCTGAAAAACTATCGTTGAGTCCATATGGTGTTGGCGTGCTTTTGGAAATAGCACAAACCTCGAATATTGTTTGTAAGAATGATGCAGAGCAATACGAATTGACCAAAGTGGGCTATTTTTTAAATTACAACGAAACAACCAGCGTGAATCTTAATTTTGCTCATGATGTGTGTTATAAAGGCTTGTTTCATTTAAATGAATCCATCAAAACCGGAAAACCGGAAGGGTTAAAAGAACTTGGCCAATGGCCAACAATTTATGAAGGACTTTCCAAATTGAAACCAGCGGAACAAAAGTCTTGGTTTGATTTTGACCATCATTATTCTGACGATATTTTTGCGGAAGCATTGGAAAAAATTTTTGAAAGTAACCCGAAAACACTTTTTGACATTGGGGGCAACACGGGCAAGTTTTCTATTAAATGCTGTAATTTTAATAAAGAGGTAAACGTTAAAATTGTCGATTTACCGGGACAATTGAATATGGCACTTGCTAATGCTGAAAGCAATGGTTTCAAAAATAGAATTTCAGGTCATCCCATTGATTGGCTTTCGGATAACCCACAGATTCCGGAGGGTGCAGACTTAATTTGGATGTGCCAGTTTTTGGATTGTTTTTCTGAAGATGAAATTGTAAAAGTCTTGAGTATCTGTGCAAAGTCCATGGACTATGATACCGAATTGGTAATTGTTGAAACTTTCACGGATAGACAAGCTTTTCGTGCTTCGCAGTTTATTTTGGAAGCTACTTCGCTATATTTTACAGTACTTGCCAATGGAAACAGCAAAATGTATCCAGCCAGTGTTTTTTTAAGACTGATTGATAAAGCAGGTTTAAAAGTGAAAAAAGACATCCAATTGGGAGAGTATCACACTATGTTAGTTTGCAAAAAAAAATAAAATTTTGCCTGAAATTTTTCACATAAAAAGTTATTGCAATCTTAAAAAGCAAACGGTTTCAGTGAATGGAAATGTTCTTTTTAGTGATAATGTAGAAGATTTTCCAACATTTATTAAGAATGCATACAAGTTTTTGAAAACGGATTATTCCAAGTTTTTCAAAATGGACAATCTAAGCAAACTCGCTTTTTTGGCGGCAGATGTTTTACTGAAAGAAGAAAATTTAAGCGAAAAAGAAAACAACATCGCCCTCATTTTTTCAAATAAAGCCTCCAGTTTGGACACAGACCGAAAGCACCAAGCGGCTATTGAAAATGACGCTGAATACTTTCCCAGTCCAGCGGTTTTTGTTTACACGCTGCCAAATATTTGTTTGGGCGAGATAAGTATCAAACACAGGCTGTATTCTGAAAATAGTTTTTTTATCTTTGACCGCTTTAATGC
>JAGQYZ010000162.1 GCA_020435865.1 Aequorivita sp.
TAAAAAGTCCAATTTCGTCAATGATGCTTTGCGAATTCAGCGTACGTATGTAGGGCATTCCTGAAGTGTGCACTGTTACGCCCGTATCTGCCTCAAATTTTTTGATAAGAGGAATCAGGTCTTCCGTCACAAAATCTTTTCGTTCGGCTGTGTTTACAATGTCTTTTTTAAGATAAATTGCAGAGCGGATGCTTTTCTTGTCTGGACTATAAATGAGTCCATCATAAAAAGGAAGTCTGTTAAAAAGTTCGTCTTTATAACCCGCAAGGTTCACATCCGTAAAAATCGAATCGTGAATAAACGGCACTAACTCAAACCCAGTAGTGTCCTTTTTCTTTTCCAGCTTTTTCAGGTTCCCTACAGAAAGAGTAAGTTCCACCTCGCTAAATTTGCCAATGTCTTTAGTGAGCTGGTTCCAAGCCTTAAATTTTTTAGGTGTAAAGATTGTAGAATCCTTTACCCCCACTACAATCAAGTTGCCCTCTTCACCAAAATGTTTTAGAAATTCGTCATATTGAAGATTCACAGGGTGGTCATCTGGCAATAAATTCGCCTCCGTATAGGTGAAGCGCATGTTCTTCCACTGAAGCGCCAGTAGCACAGTAATTCCTGCTATAACAATTAAAATCGCGGTTCGGTTCCGCAAAATAAAACGAGCCACCCAGCCCCAAAACCCAATACTAAAAAGTTTATTCAAAACAAATTTTTATAGACTTCGCAAAGGTACATATTTGCAATAACTGACGAATCTATTTTTGGGTAATTTAAGAAGTTGAAAGCATTAGAAATCCTTTTTGTAGATTTACCAAGATAAATGATCAGATTATGTTTTGGATAGAAATGGTGAACTTAAGTCTTTCTGATTGATTTGATTCAAATTTTTTTAAAACGCTTTTAATTTTGAGTTTTAAATCTAAAAACATTAAACAGTCAATATTTCGTCCTCCACTTCGTGCCTTCTAGAGCTTTAACAAATAAGGAAAACCTCATAAAAAGGAAGGTTAAAATGCACAAAACAGGCATTTTGCTTTTCAAAATCTCCAAACACATTTTCAAGAGCTCCAATAATATTTTTAAATACTCCTTTTTTATTTTCAAAAATTATTAATATTTTAGTAAAAATTTTCAAAGTATAGGTAAAAATTCCTAACATATTCTTAGATACTCCTAACTTGTTTTTAGAATTTTCTAAGATGTTTTTAAAATCTCCCAACTCGTTTCTAAAACTTTAACAAGTGGCGAAAAGCCTAGACCAACTATTAACTTTTAAAACACAACAAGATGATAACACTAAACCAAAAACAAATCTTTCATGCTCGCGGTATAGACAAAGGCTACAGCTGGATGGTAAAACACGGCATAGCCTATCACACGGCAAACCACATCCTTTTCAAGAACCCTCGTTCGCTCCGTTTTGACCACATAGAAATACTCTGTAAAAATCTAGTCTGCGAGCCCAGTGACCTATTTACTTATACGCCAGACAATCAACGCCACCTGCCAGATTCACATCCCTTAAACAAATTAATAAGAGATAAAGAAGAAGATTCCCTAAAACAGACCATAAGCCACTTAAGTTATCAGGAACTTATAGAAATTAAAAATTTCATCAGTACCCAAAAAACTTCACGGCGCAGGTAACAGAAGTTTACAAAACGTAACGAACTTTTAGTAAGTGTAAATAGGGAGCAGATATAAAAAATACCAAAAGACCTCTGTATAGATTATTTAAGGAAGCAAATAAGCTACTAAATCTTCAAATTAAAAGTAAACTTAAAGGAAATATTATTGTCAAAATTGGGCAAGTTGTAGTAGCCATACCTATAGGCAAAGCTTAGCCCAAAACCGAGGATAATCTTGTTCAGTTCTAAGCCCGCTTCATTATAAAAATGATCTAGAGTATTAAAAGAAACCCCAAAATGGCGATCAATATCACTTATACTGCCAATAGCATTCCGAGAGATCAACACCATTTCCGGTTTCCACTTTTCTGCAAGTTTAAACCTTCTAAAAGTGTGTTTTATTTGTAACATTGCTAATTTATCTGAGTAAAACTCCCCAAAATACATCGTCTCAAAACTCTGCACTCCTGCCACAGAAAACCGCCTCATAATACTACTTTTAGTAGGCTGATTTGGGAAGGCGTGAAATAGATGGGTTAAAGGTACATCGCCTGTAGCAAGTTCACCTTGCAACAGAAAACTTGTTGAAGAAAGACGCTTGCGTTCAATTTCATAATCCAACTTTAGTGCAAATTTTGCATAATTAAAGTCGCTCTCAGCAACCCCTTTAAATCCTTTCGTAATTTGCGCACTCACTTTAGGCAAAACATCAGAAACCACCTTCTTACCATCATCGTTTAAAATTGTATCTGTTTGCAACTTCACCTGAACAGAAAGAATAGCCTCCGAAAGCATATACTCTTTATAGCCCTTACCGTCTTTTATAAAATAATAATTCTCAATATTAGTAACGTCTGAATGGGCTACCCGAAACTCTGTAAGTAATTTTGGCGAAAGCTCACTCTGTATGTTGGCCTGCCATTGCTTGTATTTATAAAATTGGATAATATTAATAAGCCGCGGTTCAAAAAGAGAATAAAACCGCGCATCGGTTAAAAAATCATAAGTCCCAATTTCTTTTATGTCGTCTGTGTAATAAAGGCTCACCCACGTTTTCTTTTCTTTGTTTACCAATGCACTTGCGCCGAGGCTATACTTAAAGGCATCATCCTTAAATCCGTAAACTACGTAGCCGCCCAGTTTGTAATTTTCAAATAGTTTTTCATTGGTAACCCCACCCAATCCAAGGCGAAATCCCTCATAGTTGTTATATTTAATAAGTGTTTTAAGGTCAATATTGAAAAAACCAATAGGAAGATAACCTGTTGTAAGAGGATGCCCTTTTTTCTTAGAAAATTCGGAAAGGTTTTTTTTTATTCCGGAAACAGAATCTTTCTTAGTTCCATCAATTTCTTGCGCAAAAGCCGAAAGCCCAATAAGCAATGAAAGAAGGAACATTATTTTGCGCATAGCTTGTGATAGAAAAGTTTCTATAGTATTAAAAGTAAAAAGAAAGCGGCACAGTTGCCGCTTTTGTTGTCTTTAGTTTAAGGAAACGTTATTATACCGTCATTATTTCCTTTTCCTTTTTCGCCAATATCTCATCAATCTTTTTGATGTGTTGGTCCGTCATTTCCTGAATATCGCCTTCCAAGCTTTTTTTAAGATCTTCTGAAATGTCCAAAGCTTTAAGGTCGTTATTGGCATTTTTTCGGTCGTTACGGACTCCGATTTTTGCTTCCTCTGCAGCTGATTTTGCTTGTTTTGCAAGTTCTCTTCTGCGTTCCTCGGTTAATGGTGGAACAGATATTATTACGCTTTCCCCATTGTTCATTGGGTTAAAACCGATGTTTGCTAAATGAATTCCACGTTCAATTTCAGGAATCATCGCTTTTTCCCAGGGTTGGATAGTAATGGTCATTCCATCTGGCGTGGTAACATTTGCAACTTGGCTCAATGGAGTCTGGCTTCCATAATAATCTACCATTACACTTCCTACCATAGATGGTGAAGCTTTCCCGGCACGAATATTTACCAATTCTTTTTCAAGATGCTTCAGGGCGTTGCCCATAGCTTCTTTTGTGCCTTCAAGAATAAAATCTATTTCGTCTTCCATGTTAATTCAATATTCCAAGTTCAAAATTCAGTATTTTACCACAAACTCACGAATAAAATATAAAAAATTTGTGCGTATGTGGTGATACTTTTATAAATTCACTTTTGTGCCTATATTTTCTCCGGAAACTACTTTCAAAAGATTTCCTTTGGTATTCATATCAAAAACGATGATGGGCAATTCGTTTTCTTGGCTCAAGGTGAAAGCGGTGGTGTCCATAACTTTCAATCCTTTCTGCAACACTTCTTTAAAACTAATAAAATCAAATTTTGTTGCAAGCTTATCTTTTTCAGGGTCGCTTGTATAAATTCCATCTACACGTGTTCCTTTCAAAATAACATCTGCACTAATCTCAATAGCCCTTAAGACCGCTGCCGAATCTGTTGTGAAATAAGGATTTCCTGTTCCACCGCCAAAAATCACTACACGTCCTTTTTCTAAATGGCGAATTGCTTTTCTGCGAATAAAAGGCTCCGCAACTTCATTGATGTTGATGGCGCTTTGCAAACGTGTGGGAACATCTTCGTTCTCCAGTGCACTTTGCAATGCCAATCCATTAATTACGGTAGCAAGCATTCCCATATGGTCGCCCTGCACACGATCCATCCCGCTGCTTGCGCCAGACAATCCTCTAAAAATGTTGCCGCCGCCAATAACGATAGCCACTTCAACACCTTTGGTGGTAATTTGTTTTATCTCTTGGGCGTATTCTTTAAGCCGAACCGGATCAATTCCATATTGTTGATCGCCCATTAAGGCTTCGCCTGAAAGTTTTAAAAGGATTCTATTGTACTGCATATATCTGGTTTGCTTCGGCAAAAATAAAGAAAATTATTGATGCGTTGTAAGTAATTAAAAAAAGTGTTACTTGGGTAAAAAACCCTTCCAGATTCTCATAAATGAATGATGACAATTCGGTTTTATTTCGATGTAGCGATAAAGCATACAATAATCCTTAAAAAATTACATTATGAGATCAAAACTATCCATTCTATTCTTGGGAATATCATTTTGCATGTTTTCCCAATCATCAACTATTAAAAACCTACCAACAGTTTACTTTCAGCCTGCATCATTTGAAAAAACAGAATGCATAACTGATGCACAGCGCACAGAAGTTCGAAAGCAAATTGCCCTAAACAAACAAAAAATTCTTAAAACAAATCCAACTGCCTTCCTGCACAGAGGAAATTCCCCCCTTTTTATTTTACCTATTCGTCATAAAGCAGATTTCAATGATTATGGCTACTATACCATAAACAACCAAGTGGATCAAGACCTTATTCCCAATGGGCATCTTTTGGATTATGAATGTGGACAGCGCACTTATGATTGGGTAAATGGTAACCATGAGGGTACAGATTATGTGCTTTGGCCTTACCCTTGGAAACGTATGCAGGAAGAAGTGATGGAAGTCATTGCCGCTGCTCCGGGAATTATTATTGACAAAAGGGATGGCAATTTTGATTTGAACTGTGATAACAATGGAAACCCAAATTGGAACGGAATAATAATTGAACATGCTGACGGTTCTCAAGCCTGGTATTGGCATTTTAAGGATGGTGCCATCACTTCAAAAAACATTGGAGATACGGTTTCAGAAGGAGAGTATTTGGGCGCGGCCGGTAGCTCTGGTAGTAGTACCATTCCGCATTTACATTTTGAGGTCTATGATGCAAACAATAATCTGATAGACCCTTACGAAGGCCCTTGTAACAGTATGAATGCAAACAGCTGGTGGGTAAACCAACCCAATTATTACGTTCCCGAAATTAATAGGCTTTCTACCCATAACTCAAGCAATTTTGATGATGAATGTGGCGTGGTGGAGAATACCTATGAAGAGCTGAATTTTATACCCGGGGAAACCGTTTTCTTCCGAATTTTTTACAGAGATATTCAAACCGATGACGATACCCACATCGTGGTGCGAAAACCAGATAATTCAATTCTGTATGATTATATTTTCACCTCTCCCTGGCAAACTTATACCGCTGCCTATGCCGAATGGCAATATCCTGTGGACAATACGTGGCCCGATGGGGTTTATACAATTACTGCTGATTTTGGCGGCAATAGCTATCAAACTATTTTTGGTGTAAATACAAATCTTGGAGTGGAAGATGTGAAACCTTTAGCAATAATGGTTTATCCAAACCCGACTTCAGGAAAGGTCAGCATTGAGGCAAGTTCACAAATTGAAAGTGTCGTGCTATATGATCTATTAGGAAGAAAAGTAATGGAAGCCTCTCCTGTAACTAAAAATACCGAGCTTAACCTAGCTTCCTTAAATGCAGGAATGTATGTAGCTGTTGTTTCTTCGGAAGGGAAAAGAACGGTAATGAAAATAGTAAAGGATTGATATAATTTTTGTCAAAATTACTATACAAAAAAAAGAGGCTGATTAATTTCAGCCTCTTTTTAGTTTTAAATATTCTTAAAAGCTTACGCCAAAGAAACTCTTTTAAACCCAATAACTTCAACATCGCCATACGTTTTTACGTAATCTGCAACGCTCTTTTTGTCGTCTTTAATAAAGTTTTGGTCTAGCAATGCTTTTTCGTGGTCCAAAGTGGTGTTGTCACTAATGAAACGCTCTAGTTTTCCTGGAAGGATTTTATCCCAGATTTGCTCAGGTTTGCCTTCAGCTTTCAATTCAGCTTTTGCATCAGCTTCTGCTTGTGCCAAAACTTCTGGAGTCAACTGTGCTCTTGAAATATATTTAGGTACGTTTTTAAGGGTTTTTCCTAAACGGCCCAACTCAATGTTTTCTTTTTCAATTACAGCAATCCTTGCTTCAGTTTCAGAAGCTACGAATTCTGGGTCAAAATCTTTGTAAGAAAGTGTGGTAGCACCCATAGAAGCAACTTGCATAGAAACGTCCTTTGCTAATTCATCAGCCTTGTTAACTGCTTTTGAAAGGCCTGTTAAGGCAGCAATTTTATTTCCGTGAACGTAAGAGCCTACATAAGGAGCTTCCAAAATTTCGAAACCACCGATCTCTATTTTTTCTCCGATAACACCAGTTTGCTCAGTCAATTTCTCAGCAATAGTCATTCCGTCAAAATCAGCAGCCAAAAACTCATCTTTTGATGAAGTGTTTAACGCAACTTCAGCCATTTTGTTTGCCATTTCAACGTATGAATCGTTTTTAGCAACAAAGTCGGTTTCACAGTTCAATGAAATAGCCACACCTTTTGTATTGTCGCTGTTCACTTTTACTGTTGCAACCCCTTCGCTAGAATCGCGATCTGCTCTTTTTTCAGCAATTTTTTGCCCTTTTTTTCTAAGGATTGAAATTGCTTCTTCCATATTTCCACCTGCTTCAACTAAAGCGTTTTTGCAGTCCATCATTCCGGCGCCGGTGGTTTGTCTTAGTTTATTTACTTCTGCGGCTGTTATGTTTGCCATTTTTATAATTTTTTAAAGTTTAATATTAAAAAAAGTCGTTCAATTTATTTTCATTGAAGAAAAGAACCAAACGACTTTTAAATTTTATGAAATCGTTATTCTTCTTCTTTAAGAACTTCTTTTTTTGATTTCTGACGAACTGGCTTTTTTGCCTCTTTCATGTCTTCCTCATCTTCTTCATCTTTTGAAGGAACTTCAGCCTTTACCGCTTTCTTTGCAGGTTTAGCTTCTTTCTCTTTTTTAGGAGCTTTTGCCTTTTTTTCCATTCCTTCTTCATCATCGCTATCGTCATCTTTTCCAGATTTTCTTTCAGAAAGACCTTCAATAACAGCTTCAGAAACAAAATTCATAATGCTTTCAATAGATTTTGAAGCATCATCGTTAGAAGGAATTACGTAATCAATAACGCGTGGGTCACTGTTTGTATCAACCATTGCGAAGATTGGAATGTTCAATTTCATAGCTTCGGCAACTGCAATGTGCTCACGCGTTGTGTCAACTACAAAAAGTGCTGCTGGAAGACGGCTCATATCAGAAATAGAACCTAGGTTTTTTTCCAATTTAGCACGAAGACGATCAACAGCCAAACGCTCTTTCTTTGAAAGGGTGTTGAAAGTTCCGTCTTGCTTCATTCTATCAATTGAAGACATTTTCTTAACAGCCTTACGGATAGTCACAAAGTTGGTAAGCATACCGCCAGGCCATCTTTCAGTGATGTATGGCATGTTTGCATTCTTTGCTTTTTCAGCAACGATGTCTTTTGCTTGTTTTTTAGTAGCTACAAAAAGAATTTTGCGTCCACTTGCTGCAATTTTTTTGAGAGCCTCATTGGCCTCTTCAATTTTTGCGGCGGTTTTGTAAAGGTTGATGATGTGGATCCCGTTGCGCTCCATATAGATATACGGTGCCATGTTTGGGTTCCATTTGCGGGTTAGGTGGCCAAAGTGCACACCAGCTTCTAGTAAGTCTTTTACTACTACTTTTTTTGCCATTTTTGTTTTAGTTTACGTTCTGTGAAAGGATAGCAACCGCTTCGAAAAATGAATTTGGTTTAGATGCTAAACTAACTCCCGAATTTTTCGGGATAACAGCTTTCTTAATTAATAATGAATATGAACTTTTCAACTGTAATTGGGTACCCCAAGTGAGATACCCAATATATGTTGAGTAATATTAACGTTTAGAGAACTGGAATTTCTTACGAGCTTTCTTCTG
>JAGQYZ010000163.1 GCA_020435865.1 Aequorivita sp.
ATTAAACAAGCTTTAAAAAATTTGTAAAATTTGAAGGCAAAAAATTACGTTTACAAGGGTGGCTTTTTCAAGCTTTTAGCAATAGTAGGTTTCATAATGGTCAGCAATGTTTCGCTGGCGCAAGACTCAACCGCAACCGGGAATGAGATGGGAAGAATGGATTTGCCAACTCCCACTAGTATTCAGGATCTTTATACCTACGATCCCATAACCGATAGATATATCTATACCCAAACCTTGGGTAGTTTTAATATTACATATCCTATAATTCTTACACCGCAGGAATATCAGCGCCTCATTCAAGAGGAGCAAATGAAGGCATATTTCAAACAAAAAATTGATGCAGCTGACGGGAGAAAAGAAGGTTCTGAGGAACAACAGAAAAATCTACTTCCAACTTTTTATGTGAATGGAAATTTCTTTGAATCTGTTTTTGGAGGAAATACCATTGAAGTAATTCCACAGGGTTCCGTTGAAATGGACCTCGGTTTGCTTTATACCAAACAAGATAATCCACAATATTCGCCACGGAACAGAAGTAACTTTTCTTTTGATTTTGATCAACGAATCAGTTTAAGCCTTTTGGCAAAAGTAGGAACAAGACTTCAGGTTACTGCAAATTATGATACGGAAAGCACTTTCGATTTCCAAAATCAGATAAAACTGGAATACACCCCAACAGAAGACGACATTATTCAAAAAATTGAAGTAGGTAACGTTAGCATGCCGCTAAATAGTTCTTTGATTCAAGGCGCGCAAAGCCTTTTTGGGGTAAAAACACAACTTCAGTTTGGTAAGACTACCATTACAGGAGTTTTCTCTGAACAAAAATCAGAAACAAGAACAGTTACCGCTGAAGGTGGGGCAACCATTACGGATTATGAACTTTTCGCCTTAGATTATGATGACAACCGACACTTCTTCTTATCACATTATTTTAGGGACAACTATGACCGTGCTTTAAAACAATATCCTTTTATCAATAGCAACGTTCAAATTACCCGAATGGAAGTTTGGATAACCAACCGCACCAGCCGCACCGAAAACGTAAGAAATATTGTGGCCTTGCAGGATATTGGCGAATCCGATCCTACTAATATTGGATTGAATACTCCTCCAGGAGGTTTTATTAGGGCATCTCAAAATGCATATCCTGATAATGCAAACAATCTTTTTAACCCTTTTGGGATAAACGGTGGCCCGCCATCATTGCTAAATCCAGCAATCCGAGATGTGGCAAGTGTTGGTCAGGGTTTCACAGGTGTACAAGTGAGTGAAGGAACTGACTATGTTTCATTGGAAAACGCCCGAAGATTGGATGCAAGTGAATATTCACTTAACTCACAATTGGGATATATATCATTAAACCAACGGTTGACCAATGATGAGGTTTTAGCTGTATCATATCAATTTACTGTTAATGGAAAGGTTTATCAAGTGGGTGAATTTTCAAATGATGGTGTAGAAGCAAACGGGGGTATAAACACTAATGGTGGTGGAGAAGTTGGACTTGCACAAAACCTTGTTGTAAAACTATTAAAAAGTAGTATTACCAATGTACAGGAGCCAATCTGGGATTTGATGATGAAAAATATCTACCCAATTGGTGCATACCAACTTGAAAAGGAAGATTTTAAGCTGAACATACTTTATACAGATCCCTCACCTCTTAATTATATAGAACAAGCCCAAGGTGGACCAGAACTTCCTGATGATGTGAAGAATCAAATTCTTTTAAAGGTGTTTAATGTTGATAGATTAGACTTTAACAATGATCCAGTACAAGGTGGCGATGGGTTCTTTGATTTTCTTCCGGGAATAACAGTAGATGCACAAAATGGACGGATTATTTTTACAACCGTGGAACCTTTCGGAAAACACTTGTTTGATAAACTAAATGTGCCCTCCATTCCAGCTAATTATGATATGCCAGCAACGTACAATGCAAATCAAGCGAAATACGTTTTCCGAACACTTTATACAGGAACAAAAACACAGGCAGAGCAGCAGGAAAGTGAGAAAAATAAATTTCAGTTAAAAGGAAGCTATAAATCTACAGGCGCCGATGGAATTCCGATTGGTGCTTTCAATATTCCGCAAGGCTCCGTTACGGTAACTGCTGGTGGGCGTACTTTGGTGGAAGGTGTTGACTATACCGTTAACTATCAATTGGGAAGGGTTCAAATTTTAGATCCCTCATTGCTCAACAGCAACATTCCAATTTCGGTAAGCACCGAAAACAATTCATTGTTTGGACAGCAAAGCAAGCGTTTTACAGGATTGAACGTAGAGCATAAGTTTAGTGATAAATTTTTAGTGGGTGCAACCTACTTAAACCTGAACGAACGCCCATTGACCCAAAAGTCTTCCTATGGTGTAGAGCCTATCAACAATAGTATTTTTGGTATAAATGTGAACTACTCTACTGAAGTTCCATTCCTTACCCGTATGGTAAACCATTTGCCTAATATTGATACGGATGTTGAATCTAACGTTTCTTTACGTGGCGAATTTGCATATTTAAGGCCTGGTGCACCAAAAGTTTCTGATTTTGATGGAAAAACCACCGTATATGTAGACGATTTTGAATCTTCTCAAACCGGAAATGATATTAGTACTCCTTTAAGTTGGTCTTTATCTAGTTCTCCCATTGGATATGGTGGTGAATTGGCCAATGACAATTTAGGTTATAACTACAATCGTGCAAAACTGGCTTGGTACACAATTGACCCAATATTTTATAGCAGCCAAAGACCGGAAGGTATTAATGATGAGGATCTTTCTTCTCCTTTTACACGTCGAGTTTTTAGAGATGAAATTTTCCCAAATCAAGATATTATTCAAGGACAGACACAGGCTTTGTTCACATTAGATTTGGCATATTACCCATCAGTACGGGGAGAATATAACTATAACCCCGAGGCAGCAGGGGGCAATACACTTCCCAATCCTGAGAATCGTTTTGGTGGTATAATGAGACAACTGACTACAACTGATTTTGAAAAGTCAAACGTTGAATACATCCAATTTTGGGTAATGGATCCCTTCTATGAACAAAACACTGACAATCCAGGAGGGATGCTTAATTTTGACCTCGGAAGCATCTCTGAAGATGTTTTGAAAGACGGAAGAAAACAATACGAAAATGGATTACCTAAAGACGGGCTTGATGGAAATACAACAAGTACAGCTTGGGGTAAAGTACCCACCAATCAATCATTGGTTTACACTTTTGATACGGAAGGACAAGAGCGTATAAATCAAGATATTGGTTTTGATGGTTTAGACAATGCTGGTGAAGCTGCAAAATTCCCTGCTTTTGGAGGTCTTCCAGATCCTGCGAATGATGATTATCAATACTTTCTTCAAGCCGATGGAAATATTCTTGACAGGTATTTAAAGTATAATGGAACACAAGGAAACTCTCCTGTAGAAGTTACAAATACAAACCGAGGAAGCACTGCTCAGCCCGATGTAGAAGATATTAATCGTGATAATACAATGAACACGATCGACAGTTATTTCGAATACAATGTGCCTTTCAGAAACCTCAATGGGCAACTAGATACCGATAACAACAAATATGTTACAGATGTAAAGACCCAGCAAATAACCACACCAGACAACAACACTCTCGATGTGCGTTGGGTTCAATTTAAAGTTCCAATCAGCAAACCTGACCAAACCATTAATGGAATTTCAGATTTTAGATCTATCCGTTTTATGCGAATGTTCCTATCACAGTTTTCCCAAAACACTGTATTACGTTTTGGTACTTTGGAATTGGTTCGCGGTGATTACAGAAGATTTGACAAAACATTGGATGATGTAACCTTTGAAGATCCATCAAATGATGACACCCTTTTTGAAGTGGGGTCCGTAAGTATTGAAGAAAACGAAAACCGTGAGCCTATTCCTTATGTATTGCCTCCAGGACTTCAACGTGAGCAGTTAAACAATAATAATAACATTATTCGTGAGAATGAACAATCACTTTCATTGCGGGTTTGTGGTTTGGAGCCAAATGATGGCCGTGCGGTATATAAAAACTTTAATGTAGATATGCGCCAGTATAAAAATCTGGAAATGTTCATTCACGCAGAATCAATTATAGATAATAACAATTCTACAGAGCTTCAAAATGGTCAATTGGTGGCGTTTATGCGATTAGGAAATGACCTTACCAATAACTACTACGAAATTCAAATACCTTTAAATCCAACAAATTTTGGAGCTCGAACGGCTGATGAAATATGGCCACTTGCAAACCGATTAAACTTACCTTTGGAACTTCTTCAACAGATAAAAACAAAAGTACTTGGCGATTCAAGTTATGATCAAACAGAGGTAAACTTCTTTAACCAATCTGAACTTGATGGTGGTGCAACCAATGGTGAAAATGAACTGCGGATAGGTATAAAAGGAAATCCAAGTTTCGGAAATGTACGAACCATAATGCTTGGAGTAAGAAACAGCACTAATGATAACTTGTGTGGTGAAGTTTGGTTCAACGAACTTAGGATGTCTGAGCTTAAAAATAAAGGTGGCTGGGCAGCGGTAGTTAGTATGGACGCCAATATTGCAGATTTTGCGACCATTAGCGCCACAGGGAAAAGAAGCACCATAGGTTTTGGTACCTTGGAACAAGGCCCAAATCAAAGAAGTCGTGAAGACTTACAACAATATGATGTGGTTACAAACTTGAATCTTGGACAGCTACTACCAAAAAAATGGGGAATTCAACTCCCATTTAACTATGGGCGTTCAGAAGAATTGATAACGCCGCAATACGATCCCGAATTTCAAGATATTGAGCTGAAATCTAGGCTGGACAATACAGATAGTCAAGAAGAAAAAGACAGGATAAAGAATCAGTCAGTAGATTATACCAAGCGTCAAAGTGTAAACTTAATTGGAGTTCGTAAAGAACGAACGGGAGATTCCAAAGCTAAAGTGTATGATATAGAAAACTTCACAGGATCTTTTTCTTACAACCAATTAGACCATCACGATTTTGAAGTGGAAGATGCAGTGGAACAAAACGTTCGCGTTGGTGCGACTTATAATTATAACTTCACGACAAAACCAGTGGAACCTTTCAAAAAGAATGATTCCTTGTTTATGGGGCAGTACTGGAAGTTTTTGAAAGATTTCAACTTTAATTACTTGCCGACCAATATTTCAGTTAGCTCTAATATTACACGGCAATATAACGAGCAAAAATTTAGGGAAATTGATTTACAAGCTGGTAATATTGGTTTGCCAAGATTATATCAACGCAATTACCTTTTTGACTGGCAATACACGATCAATCATAACTTGACCAAGTCATTACGATTGAACTTTACATCATCAAATAATATGATTGTAAATAATTATTTGGACCAAGATGGTGTTGTTAATAATGATATTGGAATTTGGGACGGCTTCTTTGAAGTAGGAGATCCAAACCAGCATTTCCAATCGCTTCAATTAAATTATGATTTGCCTTTCAGCAAGTTTCCATTTCTGAAATTTATTAGAGCTACCTACTCATATACCGGTGATTACCAATGGCAACGTGGAAGCCAACAATTTAATAACATACCCATTGAGTTGAGTGATGGAACGATAAATACGTATAATTTGGGTAATTCTATCCAAAATGCAAGTACACACCAAATCAACTCAAGCCTAGATATGAACGGATTTTACAGGTATGTAGGGCTTACTAAAATCAAGAAGAGCAAACCAAAAAAATCAAAAGCAGCAGAAGAAGAAGGAGGAAAAGGCAATGAAAAAGGCGCTGGCAAAGAAGGAA
>JAGQYZ010000164.1:0-5761 GCA_020435865.1 Aequorivita sp.
GTGGTTTGTAGCAAAGGCACTTATATTCGCTCCTTGGCGAATGATTTTGGAAAGGCTTTAAATAATGGCGCGCATCTTTCCGTTTTGCGAAGAACAAGGATTGGCTGCTTTTCTGTTGAAAATGCTTTAGGGATTGAAGCCTTTGAAAATTCCCTGCCAAGTTAAAATAACGCTAACACCTTCTTAATTTTCAGCGTTTTTATGGAATTTTGCACAAAATTTCGGTACTTGCAATAATGAATTTAAATTATTCATACAGAGCTTTTCTCATAACTTCGTTGCTTACGGGCTGTTTGGTGCTTTTTCTTTTCAGCGTAAAGCTTTCTAAAGAACAAGTACAAAACACGGAAGAAACCTATGACGTGGTTATGGCACCGGAAGAACTCCTTCCTGAAGATCTTGCTATTGCAGAACTAACTCCCGAAAAAGTGAAGGTTGAAACCAACCGTGCTTATAACGAAGCAGAAAAATTCATTTCTTCCATAGAAAATGAAAATCAAGAGGTAACTGAAACCACAGAAGGCAAGCTTCAGGAAATGAATGATGCGTTGGAGAATTCAAAAAATGATAATGGCAAGGGAACTTCAGTAATTACAAAACCAAAAAAAGAAGAAAAGAAGAAGAAATTTTCTAACAGTGAAAGTGTGAAAGAGGGTGAAGCCGTCGTAAAAAGCGGCAATAAAAACACAACAATCAGTTATCAATTGGTAAACCGAAGAGATATGGATCTGCCCAATCCAGTCTATACCTGTTATGGTTCTGGGAAAGTGGTTATAAACGTGGAAGTCAATAATTTGGGAAAGGTTGTGAAAAATTCTTACAACAAAACTGCTTCCACAACTTCAAACGAATGTTTGATTGATGCTGCAATGGAATATTCCAAACAAGCACGTTTCAACACCGATGCATTTAAAGAAAAACAACTTGGCACCATTACTTTTAATTTTCCTGGGCAGCAATAACCAGTATTCAGTACGAAGTGCTCAATAATCAGTAAATATAATTATGGATTCAAAAAAAATACGCTGTGGTTGGTGCGGCAATGATCCGCTTTATGTGAAATACCACGATGCCGAGTGGGGCGTGCCAGTTAAAGATGACAAAACACTTTTTGAATTTTTAATCCTGGAAACCTTTCAAGCGGGTCTTAGTTGGATTACTATTCTTCGGAAAAGGGAAAATTTTAGAAAAGCTTTTGACAATTTCGACTATAAAAAAATTGCGAAATACGATCAATCAAAAATTGATGAATTACTTCAAAATGAAGGAATTATTCGCAATAAATTGAAGGTTCACGCTGCCGTTACAAATGCACAGCTCTTTATGGAAATTCAAAAGGAATTTGGAAGTTTCAGCAATTACATTTGGGAGTTTGTGAACCACAAACCCATTAAAAATGTTTGGAAAACACATAAAGATGCACCAGCAACAACTACAGAAAGTGACATCTTGAGCAAAGACCTAAAAAAGCGCGGTTTCAAATTTGTTGGCAGTACCGTTGTTTATGCCCATATGCAAGCCACGGGAATGGTAAATGACCACATTGAAAGCTGTTTCCGGTATCACGAAGTGTGATTATTTTAGAAAAGTTTTACATTGAATTTTTTAAATTAACCGCCGCAACAGCTTTTAAAGCTTGACTATATAGATGGGCAAGTTCAGGATCTGTATTTTTCTCTTCAGAAAATAACTTTTGGAACCAAGCCAATGCTTTTCCGTATTCACTTTTAAAGTAGTATGCAGTTGCCAATTTTTTATAAATGAAAGGGGTGCCATAACCTTCCTTCACTACTTGTTCATAGACACGAACAACATCAATATCGCTATTGACATCAAATATTTGAAGTTTTGATTGCGAAAAAGAAAAGGTGGAAATACTGGCAAATAAAAAAAATGCAACTAGGTTATGCTTTGTAATCATTATGGGTATTGAGTTTTTCTGAGTAACTAGTTTTAAGGGGAAAAATATCAACGAGGTTTGTCAATCAAAAAAACAAAAAAAAATTCAATATATCGTTAATAATGAACAATTTAACATAATTGCATCATGCTTTTGTCACAAATAAAAATACCCTCTCTAAATTTTCAGATTTACTGTTGAATTTTTTAAAGATTTTACAACTTAATGACCTTTTTATAAATCTTTCCAAAATCACCTTCAAAAGTTATCAATAGTGTTCCTTGCCAGTTTTCATTTAAATCTAAAGTTATTTTTCCGTTCCCGCTTTCCAAATTGGCTTCATATAATTTTTGGCCTAAAAGATTGTGAATTTCTACCTTCACAGGGCCTTGAATTGCATTCATATTAAAAGAAACCTTCCCCGTAGTTGGGTTTGGATAAGCCGCTGAAATGTGGTTCTGTGCCCATTCATCCAGTGAAAGATTTTCTACTTGAATGGTCCAATACCCTTCTGGTGCTACAATGGGGCGGTTTAGTTCTTTTCCAGATATAGCTTTGGCCCAGATGTAATATTCAATATTCACAGGAGTGTTTGGGATGGTTAAATCTGCTGCCCAATTATCTCCGTTTGAAGGAGCCATCTCAATTTCGTTATAAGTAGTAGCTCCTTCTTCTCGCCAAAAAACTTTTGCCTGAGCTACACCTGAAATATGCTTTATCATTGCTTCAATGGTCACTGTGCTGCCAACGTTGGCGTCTTCAATCGGTTGATGCACAATCCAAAGTGGTTCGGCCACGCCAATGGTGTGCGTAATACAGTGAATGGCTCCTAATAGATTAATAAGGTTTTCACCGGGGTTATCCACATCGATACCAACAATATTATATCCTGGCAACATTTCTTGATACTTTGCTAATGCTGGTGCATCTACCTCAGGACGATATATAGGCACCATAATGGTTTTATTTACAAAAACTGCATTACTATATGTATTGTATGGCCCACCCGTATTTGGATAATTGCCGTTTGTGCTTGGCGGTGCATCAATCCATTCTATATGATATGGAGTTCCAAAAGGGGATTGAAAATTATCCAAAACATACTGAATGTTTGCTTCAATCTGCGGTCCATCTGCTACTCCTGGAGGATATTTGCTAACAAGTATGGTTTCTTCATCCAGCAATTTCATGTGCATATCTATATGATGGATTTGATCATAGGGAAGTGTATTCATCTTCACAAAACGTTCAATGCCCATATATTCCTGCATAATACCGTCTATTTGGGCTTCGGTTTTTACACTTACGCCATAAGGGTTTCCAGCAGCATTTTCATTCAAAATTAATTTTGAGGCAAAAGCGTTGCCCAGACCGTCGCTCATATAATTTCCACCCGTGTTTACCAAATCGTTAGTACCTGAATTGGTTGTATAAAGTGGGATGCCAGCTTGTGCGGCGTGCGCTATTGGCATCACGTCATCATTTGGGCGTGGGCGGTTGTAAATCCAATCTGTCAAGGCAAGTTCACCAACATCATCAGAATAGATTGTGTTTCCTGCATAATCACGAATCCAGATACTATCCCAAGGTACATCCAGAAATATTACATTGGTAAGGTCTACACCATTGGTGGTTAAATAATTTGATACAGAAGTTTCATTTTGGGTGGTAATCATGACTTTACATTCCTGCACCCCAGCTTGTACTATTTGCCGAAGTATGTTTGGGTAAGACGGATTCCAAGTTACCAAAAGATATTCCACCTCTTCCCATTCCGCTGCGGCGCGAACCGGGCCAGAAGGCGGGAGAGAAATTCTGGAGTTTGTAAATTGAAACTCCGAAACCAGGCCTTTCTCTGTTTCGGTGAGGTTGTGTGGAAGATTTGGTTTTTCCTGTGAAATGGCGAAGGCGGTTTGCAAAGCCATCAAAAGCACCAAGAGGTATTTTGTGTAGTTATTTTTCATTTGTATAGTGAATTGTGGATTACGAAGATAAAGTTTTAAATTATTTTATAGTTACCTGTTTCCCATAAATTTACAACATAAGTAATCCCAAAAAATCCGCTCTCCCAATCTCCTCTGCTCCCAAACTTTCCAAATGTTCATTATAAATCTGACAATCAATAAGCTTATAGTTTTTGGTTTTTGCATATTCCGAAAGGTGGTAAAAAGCAACTTTTGAAGCATCGCTTACTAAACTAAACATACTCTCTCCACAAAACACTTTTTTCTGTGGAAGATCAACACCGTAGAGTCCGCCAACCAATTTATCATTTTCCCAAACGGCAACGGAAATGGCATTTCCTTCTTTGTGCAAATCAATATAAGCTTCCTGCATTTCTTGGGTTATCCAAGTACCGGGTTGACCTTTCCTCGGAACGTTGGCGCAATTTTTTATGACTTCCTCAAAATTTTGGTTGAAGGTAATTTTGAATTTTCCCCTTTTTAAAGTCTTCCGAAGACTTTTGGAAACCTTAAATTTTTCAGGAAACAAAACCATCCTTGGTTCTGGGCTCCACCACAGAATAGGCTGATCGTCTTCAAACCACGGAAAGATTCCAGAGTTATATGCAAGCAGCAAACGCTTCACTGAAAGATCGCCACCAATGGCTAACAAACCATCTTCCGTAGCTTCTTCAGGATTTGGAAACCAAAGTTTTTCAGTTAAATAGTGCATCATTCAAAATTGCTGAAAATTTTCACATAAAAAACCTCGAAGAAATTGGTGTTTCTTCGAGGTCATTGTTTAACCATTTACCATGGCATGAACCCTTAGCTAAAAGGGAAGATCGTCGTGTTCTTCTTCGTTATAATCGTTTGCAGGCTCAAAGGCTTCTGCTGGTGGCATTGGAGGCATATCGGCACTTCCAGTTGCTTGAGAAAGATTTTCAACACGCCATCCTTGGATGCTATTGAAGTACTTGGTTTCGCCCTGCGGGTTTACCCATTCGCGACCGCGAACATTAATACTCACTTTCACGTCCTGCCCTACTTTATAATTGTTCAACAAATCTGTTTTGTCCTGTACAAATTCAATCAAAATATGCTGTGGATATTGTTCTTCGGTAGTAATTACCATCTCTCGTTTCCTAAAACCGTTGTTGCCGTAGGTTTTGGTTTCATCTATCATTTTAATTTTTCCTTGTAGTTCCATCGTTTTATTGTTTATTCTTTACTGTTATTTTTATTTTTTGCATAATAGCACCTTCCATGCTTCTTCAATTTTTCCTTCGCACAAAAAATCTTGTGCTTTTTTATGTATTTCTAAAGAATTGCCCTCATCCCGCAACCATTTCAATTCTTCCGAAGCATTTATAAAGGTATTGATTTCTTCTGAATTTGGAAAATTTTCTATGTTGCCCAACATCCCCAAATCATTTCCTGTCAATACCTTACTGTGACGTATTTCTTCGGGAAGCATATCCACACCCATACCTAGTGTTGTTAATGGTTTTGGCACTTCAAAAAGACCTGCCTTGGCACGGCTATACCAATTGCCGCCAAGACGGGAAACCGTATCTATTTTGAAAGGATCAATAGCGCCGTTTTCATCAAGAATTTCTTCTTTTATATGAAGTTTTACCACTTCACAAATTACCAAATTGCCTGAACCACCTTCTGTGCCGAGCGCAACAACTTCGTTTACTTTGCATTCCAATTGCACGGGGGCTTCGGCTACGCGCGGTGGTTTTACCATTTCGGAAGCCAATTCTGTGAAGCCAGCCTTTTTAAATTCATTTACACCTTTTGCATATTCAGTGGAAGAAAGTGACATTTGCTGCACCATTTCAAAACTCACAATGTTTATGCACACTTCGGGCACTTCCAAAACATTTTCATAAGTATGCTTTGTAGTATTATC
>JAGQYZ010000164.1:5840-9909 GCA_020435865.1 Aequorivita sp.
AAAGGTGAAAGGTTCACATTTCCTTCGCTGTCCACGGTGCTTGCAAAGCATATAGGCCTTGGCGACACAGCTCCTAATAGATAAGCGTGCAGTTTTCCAGTGGATAATTCGTGTGGTTCAATAGAAATCATTGCTTGCAAATGTACCCAAAGATTATAGCTTGTAAAAACTTGATTATACAATAATATTAACATATTTACTTTATATTTAAACCTGCCTATTTGCAGGCAAGTTGGAAAATTTAATCTTTATGTTACGCAACAGATCTTTCTCCCGTTGGGTTTTTATTTTGGCTTCTCTTATCATTATCAGTCTTATTTTATGGAATACCTATATTTTCTTCAATCAATTGAAGGAAAATGAACGTGCTAAGATGGAGATTTGGGCATCGGCTTATCAAGAGCTGCAACAAAAGAGCACTAGTGATGATCCTACCGTGGGAGAATTGGTTTTAGCTGTAATTCAGAGCAATACATCTACCCCGATGATTCTTTACACAATAAAAGAGAAAACTTTTACTGACCGCAATATTGATTCAACCAAAGTCAATACAATTGAAAAAAAACAAAAATTAATAAACCAATTTTCATCGGAATACACGCCTATTGAAATCCGAAATGACAACGAACTATTGTCAACTATTTATTATGGCAATTCGCCTATTATTAACAAGTTAAAATATTATCCAGCGGCATTAATATTAATAATTTTCCTTTTCATTTTAGCTGTATACCTGTTCTACAAAACCTCAAAGTCTGCAGAACAGAACCGTCTATGGGCGGGTATGGCAAAGGAAACAGCGCATCAAATTGGAACGCCTCTTTCTTCCTTGGTGGGTTGGACCGAAATTTTAAAAAATGAAAACGTAAATTCAGAATATATTGTTGAAATGGAGAAAGACATTAACCGTTTAGAAACAATAACGGATCGTTTTTCAAAAATAGGTTCTATACCAAAACTGGAACGCCACGATTTGGTTGAAGAAACAAAAGCTACTTTTTATTATTTACAAAAACGTACGTCAAAACTGATAGACTTTCAACTTAACGTTCCCGAAAAGCCCATTTATGTTGAAATGAATCCACAGCTTTTTAGTTGGACCATTGAAAACCTAGTGAAAAATGGCATTGACGCAATGAAAGGGAAAGGAAAAATAACCATTTCCATTGAAAAGAATTCAAAATATGCAATGGTACACATTTCTGATACAGGGAAGGGATTGTCAAAAGGTGAATTTAGAAAAATATTTACTCCAGGGCATACAACCAAAAAACGTGGTTGGGGCTTAGGTCTTTCACTTGCAAAGAGAATTGTTGAAGAATACCACAACGGAAAAATAAAAGTCCTGAAAAGTATTCCTGGTGAAGGCACCACTATGGAAATTTCTTTAAAAACCGAGAGTTAATAATGAGCCATAAAACCCATATATTACATACAGCACGTTTAAAAAACAATTGTCCAACTTGTTTTGGAACGGATGGTTTGGAAATCACTTTTACACAAGAGGAAAAGGAAACGCCTTTATTTAAAAAACCAGCCATGACTATAGAACATACCTTATACTGCCACACCTGCAAAAATTCAATCTATCCCGTAAATTGGACAGAAGATATTGAACGCGTTTTTGATTACAACAAAAAAATAGCGGAAACCAATAAACAATATTTAAAGGTAAAACCGCTATTTTATATTTTAATAGTGGTAACAATTGTTCTAGTTGCCGCTGTAATCTATGTTTTGATTCCTAAGATTTAAGTTTTTCAGAAATTGCTTTTGCCAAAGATTCAAATTCCTCAGAAGTCATTTTCACTTTTTTGGTGAAACGCATATCGTCCATTTCGTTCAAAGGAATAAGGTGAACGTGCACGTGTGGAACCTCCAAACCAACAACAGCCAATCCCACACGTTTGCAGGGAATAGTTTTTTCTAATGCGAGAGCGACTTTTCTTGAAAATTGCATCAATTGCAAGTACATATGCTCCCCCATATCAAAAATTTTATCAACTTCTTCTTTGGGAACGCAGAGTGTATGGCCTTTAGCATTTGGGTTTATATCCAAAAAAGCGATGAAATTATCATCTTCAGCAATTTTGTAACAAGGAATTTCTCCCTCGATTATTTGTGTGAAAATAGAAGCCATAATTAATCTCTTGAAATTTCCAATATTTCGAATTTAAGCACACCATTTGGCACTTTTATCTCTGCAACCTCGCCCACTTCTTTACCCAACAAACCGTGACCAATTGGAGAATCTACAGAAATTTTTCCCGTTTTAAGATCGGCCTCACTTTGGGCAACCAATTTGTAGGTCATTTCCATGCCATTATTTTGATTTTTAATCCTAACGGTTGAATGGACCAAAACCTTATTCAAATCTAATTGCGATTCATCTATCAAACGGGCATTCGCTAGAACTTCTTCTAATTTGGCAATTCGCATTTCTAGCATTCCTTGTGCTTCTTTGGCGGCGTCATATTCAGCATTTTCGCTTAAATCACCTTTGTCGCGGGCTTCGGCTATTGCATTTGAAGCTTTTGGACGTTCTACATCGCGCAGTTGGTCCACTTCGTCCCTCAATTTTTTTAATCCTTCGGCAGTGTAATAAGATACTTTACTCATAACTTCATCGTTTGTGTATGCAGGACATACGTATTCTTTAATATAACAAAATCCCGACTCGTGGCGGGACTCACTTTTTAATAAATTGAAAAATCCCATACTTTGACGGGATGTGTTTAACAAATATACTAAAAATTTACTTGTTGTGTAATTTGTTGTAATTTCGACATCAAAATTTAATTGCTCTTATGAAAAATAAAATCTTCTTTCTTTTAATTGTTTTTATAACAGTATCGTGCTCAAAAAAAGACAATAAGCAAGAACGCAATCCTTTTCTAACAGATCCGGTGGTAAGCCTAAGTTTAAACCTAAATTTACCCGAATACAATCCATTAAAATTTCCTGGGAATTACATTGTTACTGGACAAGGAATCAAGGGAATTGTTGTTTATTGTGTAAGCGAAAACCAATATTTGGCTTTTGACCTTACTGACCCCAACCATGTGCCCAGTAGTTGTTCAAGAATGGAATTGGAAGGCGTTATTGCAACCTGTCCATGCACAACGGATGACAATAAATATTATATAACATCTGGACAGCATACTTCCGAGCCAGACACCAAATACCCGATGCAATCATACCGTGCAGAGCGCAGTGGAAATAACATTATTGTTAGTAATTAATGTTCCAGCTCAAGCAATAGGAATCATTAAAATTTCACTGTCGCTCCCACCAAAAAGTTAATTGTTGCCTGCGGATAATAGCCCGCGCCTTCAACTGTAGTGACCGTTCCCGGATTACTAAAATCATCATCGTAAGTATAAAAGTATCCGTTCGATATATATTTCACATTGAAAATATTGTTCACCAACCCTGAAAAAACTACTTCTTTTACCCACGGAAGCGTATCCAAAGTGTAAACAATATTCAGGTCATTTATGAAATAGCTGTCCAATTTTGAAGCTTCACTGTCTATGTTCCCCATATACTGCTCACCCACAAACTTTGAAAGAAAGCCCAATTGTAACTTTTTTATTGGCGAATATTCCAGTATATTTCCAGCAACAACCGAAGGCGAAAAAGAAATATTTGTGTTGCCCAAATTCACTAATTCTCCATCTCGTGATGCGACGAAATCTATATTTTTATTGGTGCTCAATGCAATATTTGGAATGGTTCGCAAATTATTTAAAAGTTGAATTTCAGCATCCACTTCCAATCCCAAACGATAACTTTTTCCACTATTTGTTCGTAGTGGTGCACCAACATCATTCAACTCACCGGAAAGCACTAATTGGTCTTTATAGTTCATATAATAAACATTGGTGTTGAACTTTGCCTTTTCGGAAGCAAAACGCCAACCGAGTTCAAAATCATCCAATTTTTCAGCGGTTGTAATATTCTGTTCGTAATCGTTTCGAGAAGGTTCGCGGTGTGCTTTTCCGTAGGAGAAATAGAACTGTTGCGATGGATTCAATTTATAGGTCAGTCCAGCTTTGGGGTTGAAAAA
>JAGQYZ010000165.1 GCA_020435865.1 Aequorivita sp.
GTCTATATTTATTTTGAAAGGCTTTTCGCAATAAAAGCGGCTTCAAAAATGGATGGTAATTTTATGAACCAAATCCGAGACCATGTTGCCAAAGGAAATATTCAAGCAGCGAAAGTGCTTTGCGCCCAAAACAACACACCTGTTTCGCATTTAACTGAAAAGGGAATTTCAAGAATTGGGAGTCCTTTGGAAGATATCAATACCGCCATTGAAAACGCTGGCCGCCTTGAAGTATATAAACTTGAAAAAAACGTGAGCGTTTTGGCTACAATAGCTGGTGCTGCTCCTATGATTGGTTTCTTGGGAACGGTAATCGGGATGGTTTTAGCCTTTCACCAACTTGCTACAAGTAGTGGTCAAGCAGAAATGGGAAGCTTAGCCGAAGGTATTTATACCGCAATGACAACAACTGTTGCTGGATTAATAGTTGGTATTATTGCCTATATGGGCTACAACCATTTGGTGGTACGCACAGATAAAGTGGTGCATCAGATGGAAGCCACAGCAGTAGATTTCCTTGACATTTTAAACGAGCCTGCTTAATGAACCTTAGAGGAAGAAATAAAGTAAGTGCAGAATTCAGTATGAGTTCCATGACAGACATTGTATTTCTGTTGTTGGTGTTTTTCCTTCTCACATCGCCTGCAATAACACCAGATGCTTTGGATTTAATACTTCCCAAGGCAAAAGGGAAAACGTCAAATGTGCAGAAAGCCTCTGTGAGCATTACAAAAGACGGAGCTTATTATGTGGATAAAGAACGCGTTAGCGAATACAGCATTGAAAGTGAACTAAAAAAAGCGCTTGCAGGCCAAGATGAGCCTACAATAATTCTACGTGCTGAGGAAGGCGTACCGATAGAAGACGCAGTATTCGTGATGGATATTGCAAATAAAAACAACTTTAAGGTTGTACTTGCCGTAAGGCCAAATTAGTAGCTCATTACTTCGCTACGGCATATTTTTTAAAAAGAAAAGTTAACTCCATATAATGAAGCTGCTCGATACAGAACATAAAAGAAAAAGTATGACCATCACAGTAATCGTGCATGTCATCATTCTTATTCTGTTATTTTATGTGGGAATGAAATATCTAGACCCGCCATTGGAGCAGGGAATAGCGATTAATTTTGGAACGACCGTTACTGGTAGCGGAAAAATTCAGCCAACTGAAAAAATACAATCTGCACCACAAAAAACCACCCCAGAACCTGTTTCGCAACCTAAAGCTGAAATAAAGGAAGAGGTAGTAACGCAGGACAATGAAGATGCTCCCGTGATAAAAAAGGAAAAGCCTAAGATGGAGCAAAAAGAAACGTCCCCAAAGGAACAACCTAAAAAAGAAGTAAAAAAACCAGACCCAAAGCCAGATAAATCCACGACAGATGCGCTTTCAAGTATTTTGAATGGCCCAAAAAGTGATGGAACGGCAAAAGGTGGGGAGGGAAACGACAACAAGCCTGGCGACAAAGGAAGCCCTGATGGTGACCCCAATGCCAGCAGTTATTATGGCACTGGAAAAGGATTGGATGGCGACGGCAATTATTTGCTTGGAGGAAGAAAAGCATTGAACAAAGAAAAATTTGTACAGGACTGTAATGAAGCTGGAACTGTGGTAGTGAGCATTGAAGTAGACCGAAGCGGAAAAGTGATCAGTGCAACTCCCGGCGTTCGTGGAACCACAAACAATTCCAAATGTCTTACCGAACCTGCAAGAAGGGCGGCTTTAGCTACCAAATTTAACGCAGACGATAAAGCACCAGCAAAACAGATTGGCAAAATTATCTATAAATTCAGTCTTTCTCAGTAACAACTTCTCTTTAAAAATACCTTGATTTTTTCTGTATCTTTAAACTTCAAAAAAAAAGATGCTATGCTTCGAATTTCTACTTTTTTACTTATTATAATTTGTTTTATTGGATGTAAAAATTCTTTGGAAAAATCCATTTCAAAAATTTCTGAAGAAGAAAAAAGCGAAAAATATCCGTTCGATCTACTATTTATGCAACGTGCGTACCCCAGTGGCGAAATAAATACCGCAGCATATTCCAAAGCAATTCAATGGAAAAGACAAGCTTTAAATAGAAACACAGCCAATGAAGTATGGCAATTTACTGGGCCTTTGAATATTGGCGGACGAATTACGGATATTGAAATTCCTTCCGCCCAACCAGATGTTTATTATGTGGGAGCAGCCTCAGGTGGTATTTTTAAAACCGTAAATGGGGGCACTGATTGGCTACCTATTTTTGATGAACAACAAATGCTTTCCATAGGCGATATTGAAATTTCAAAAAACAATAACAATTTAATTTATGTGGGCACTGGTGAAGTGAACGCTGGCGGAGGCTCATTGGTTTATGATGGCGATGGAATATATAAAAGTACCGATGGAGGAACTACGTGGCAATCCAAAGGTTTGCCGGACATTGGTAGTGTAGGGAAAATTGTTATTGATCCAAATGACGACAATACTGCTTTTGTTGGCGCAATGGGACCTTTGTTCAAAAACAGTAACAATCGTGGGGTTTTTAAAACCACAAACGGTGGTGATAGTTGGCAGCAGGTCTTGTTTGTGAGTGATTCTACTGGAGTTGTTGATATGGCAATTCATCCCACAAATGGAAACATTGTGTATGCTGCTAGTTGGGAACGAATTAGAAGGCCAAATAGAAGGCAGTATGGTGGTATTACTTCTGGAATTTACAGAACTACTGATGGAGGTGCGAATTGGACGGAATTAACTATTGGCCTTCCGAGCTTCGCTTCGCAAAAAGGAAGGATCGGGATAGATATTTCACAATCAAACCCAAATGTTTTGTACGCACGTTATGCAGATGCATCTGGGAATATTCAGGGAGTTTATAAAACTATAAATGGTGGTGATTCTTGGGTCGCAGTTAATTCAAGCCAATTGACTGATGTTGGTTTTCATTGGTGGTTTGGTGGAATTTTTATTGACCCAACCGATGAAAATATACTTTACAATGTTGATTTCGAAGTGCAGAAATCAACAAATGGCGGCACAAGTTGGAATAGTGTATTCGCAAACGCCCACGTAGACCAACACGCAATGGCTTTTAATACTTCTGTTCCAGGCGAAGTGTTGTTGGGAAATGATGGTGGCCTTTATTATAGCAGCAACGGAGGCTCTTCGGCAGTGAAGGATTTGAAACTGCCAATCACACAATTTAACAGAATGTATGTGGATGCACAGAACGAAAATAAAATTTATGGCGGCGCACAAGATAATAGCACGAGCCGAACTCAAACAGGAGGGTTGAGTGATTGGAACATCATCTATGGAGGTGACGGTTTTCAGCCTTTGGTTGATCCAACAAATACAAACATCATTTATGCGCAATATCAGTATGGTTCCCTAGGGAAATCAACCAATAACGGAGGTTCATTTTTCAATGCCACAAATGGAATTTCTGGGGGCGACAGAAACAATTGGGATACCCCGATAACTTTCGATCCCAATAACTCACAAATCCTTTATTTTGGAACGAACCGGCTTTATAAAACCACGAATGCTGCGGGCAATTGGAATATTATTAGCCCTGATTTAACCGATGGTCCACACACAGGAAATCTTACTTTTGGAACCATAACAACCATTAGCGTTTCAAAATTTAATAGTCAAGTTATTTTTGTGGGAACCGATGATGGTAAAGCTTGGGTTACTCAAAATGGCGGTTCTAATTGGACAGATATTTCAACTGGGGTTCCAAACCGTTGGGTTACTAAAATTTTCGCTTCAAAAGCAAATGCGAACACGGTTTATTTAACGCTTTCGGGCTATCGTTATGGAGAAGATGTTGGGCACGTTTATAAAAGTATTGATTTTGGAAATAGTTGGGTTGACATTTCAACAAGTTTGCCAGACATTCCTGTGAATGATATAGAACAGGACAATTTCGGAAATCTTTTTATTGGAACCGATGTTGGGGTTTTGGCTTCTAAGGATGAAGGTGTTAACTGGAATGTGTTGGGTGAAAATATGCCTTCTGCTGTAGTTTCTGATTTGTTTATTCACGAAGGGTCACAGTTTTTGTATGCCGCTACTTTTGGTCGCTCAACTTATAAAATTGATATTTCAGGAAATATTTTAAATTCTGATAAAGATTTGTTCGCTTCGGAAGTGAAAGTGTTTCCAAACCCAGCTTCAGAAATGGCGACTATTTTTCTTAAAAATGCCTCTGAAAAGGTTTTTTTACAAGTTTATGACGTTATGGGAAAATTGGTAAAACAGCAAAATTTTGAAAACGGACAATTCAATCTTTCTGTTGAAAATTTTCAGCCCGGACTTTATTATTTAAAAATTTCCCAAGCAGGAAAACAAACTACTAAAAAACTGATTGTAAAATAAAATCCTGTACGCATCACTTATTCCGAAACTATAGCCTGGCTTTTTGCGCAACTGCCCATGTATCAAAGGGTGGGGCAGTCTGCTTATAAAGCAGATATGTCTGCTACCGTACAGCTTGCCAATTATTTAAACCGTCCTGAAAAAAGCTTTAAGAGCGTCCACGTAGCTGGAACCAATGGAAAGGGAAGCACCAGCCATATGCTGGCTTCGGTCTTTCAGGAAGCGGGCTATAAAACAGGGTTGTATACATCGCCACATTTAAAGGATTTTCGGGAACGAATTAAAATAAATGGCGAAATGATTCCGAAGAAAAATGTATCTGAATTCGTTGAAAAGCACAAATCGTATTTTGAAAAAAACCAACTGTCTTTTTTTGAAATGACCGTAGGTCTGGCGTTTGATTATTTTAGAAAGGAAAAAGTTGATATTGCCATTATTGAAGTTGGTATGGGAGGTAGGCTAGACAGTACAAATATTATAACACCGGAAGTTTCCGTAATTACAAATATAGGTTTGGACCACACGCAGTTTTTAGGGAATACTTTAGAAAAGATTGCTTCGGAAAAGGCAGGAATCATAAAAAATGATATTCCAGTTGTAATTGGCGAAACACTTCCAGAAACAAAGCAGGTTTTTGAACAAATCGCTTCGGAAAGAAATGCGTCAATCGCTTTTGCAGAAAAGATGGATTCTTCAAACTATACTTCAGATTTAAAAGGGACTTATCAGAAAAAGAACCTAAAAACTGTTTTAGCAGCTATAAAGGTCCTTCAAAAGAAAGGGTGGGATATTTCCGAAGAAAACATGAAAGCGGGATTGCTAAAAACAATTAAAAACACTGGGCTAATGGGCCGTTGGCAGGTTTTAAGAGAAAGCCCAAAGGTAATTTGCGATACTGCTCACAACAAAGATGGCTTACAGTTTGTAATGAAACAATTGGCAACGGAAACCTATGAAAAGCTACATATTGTTTTAGGTGTTGTTAATGATAAGGATTTGGGGTCTGTATTGCCGTTATTCCCAAAAAATGCAACTTATTATTTCTGCAAACCAAAGATTCCACGTGGTTTGGATGCTTCATTGTTATTATCGCAGGCAAGAGGGTTCGGATTGGTTGGAGAAGATTATATTTCCGTTAAAAATGCATATTTAGCTGCTCTTGATATTGCCGCTACAAAAGATTTGATTTTTGTTGGCGGGAGTACTTTTGTGGTTGCTGAAGTGGTGTAAGCTAAATAATAACAAAAAAATCCCGACGATTTCGTCAGGATTTTTTTTAAAACTGGTGGGCGATGAGGGGTTCGAACCCCCGACCCCCTCGGTGTAAACGAG
>JAGQYZ010000166.1 GCA_020435865.1 Aequorivita sp.
ACTTTGGAAACTTTTTTTGTTTTAAAAGTTTCCGAAACATATCTTTGCGCCCTATTATGAGAGAAAAAATTATTCAAAAAGCAACAGATCTTTTTTTAAAACTTGGTTTTAAGAGTGTGACCATGGACGATATTGCCAACGAGATGGCCATTTCAAAAAAAACTATTTACACACACTTTAAAAACAAAACCGCTTTGGTGAAGGATTGCACTTTTTGCGTTATGGATAGTATTACAAGCGGCATAGACGAAATTTGTGCTTTGGATCAAAACCCTATTGAAGAATTGTTCGAAATTAAAAAATTTATTCTTCGCAAACTTGAAGATGACCAGTCCTCTCCACAATATCAACTTCAAAAATATTATCCAGAAATAAGCAAAAAGCTACATCAAAACCAGTTTGAAAAAATGATGGAGTGTACCCGAAAAAATATGATAAAAGGCATTGAGCAAGGCTTGTACCGAAGCAATTTGGATCCAGATTTTATTGCAAGACTATATTTTTTGGGCATTCACGGTATCAAGGATCAAAGCCTATTTCCAAAAGATAGGTTTCCAGCAAAATTCGTAACTGAGGAATATCTTGAATATCATTTGCGCGGAATTGTAACACCAGAAGGTTTTAAGACACTAAAAAAATTCATTAAAGAACACCAGACCAATGACTAAAAAACTTTTAATATTCAGCTTTCTATTCTCTGCTACTATAGGTTTTTCGCAGCAGGGAAAGCAATATAGTTTCACCTTGGAAGAGGCCGTAACTTTTGCTTTGGATAGCAATTATGCTTCAATAAACGCGCAGCGCGACATTGCCAAAGCCATTAAACAAAAATGGGAAACCACTGCCACAGGGCTTCCACAAATAGACGGTTCTGTTAACTATCAAAACAATTTGAAACAACCCATAACTCTACTTCCAGCCGAAATTACTGGTGGTGAACAAGGCACATTTGTACCTGTTACTTTTGGAACAAAACAAAACGCAAACGCGGTTGCAACCCTAAATCAATTAATTTTTGATGGTAGTTACCTCGTTGGTCTAAAAGCTGCAAAAGCATTTTTAAGATTCTCAGAAAACGCAAATGAAAAAACTCGGTTAGAGGTTAGAAAAGGAGTAATTAATGCATACGGCAGTGTTTTGTTGGCCCAAGAATTAGTGGATATTTTTGAAAAAAACAAAGCCAACCTTGAGAAAAACCTCAACGAAACTCGAAAAATTTACGAAAACGGTTTGGGTGAAGAAGAAAGTGTGGAACAACTTGAAATTACACTTTTGGATATTGAAACCCAACTTAACAATGCCCTCAGAAGTCAGGCAATCGCTAAACAAATGTTCAATCTTGCTTTGGGTATCGATGTGGATGTTACCGTAACTTTAACTGATAATTTGGGTCAATTAGCCAACCAGAATATTAGTCTTTCACTTTTAGATTCGTCAATAAATATTGAAGATAACGTAGATTATAAAATAGCTAACAACCTCGTTGAACAACGTTATTTTGAAAACCGCTTGGAAAAAAGCAAATTTCTTCCCAGACTTTCTGCCTTTGTTAATTATGGAACTTCAGCAAACAGTGATGATTTCAGTTTTTTCAACGGAGACCAAAAATGGTATCAATCCTCAGTTTTAGGAGTGACTTTAAACGTTCCTATATTCAGTAGTGGTATGAGAAGTGCGGCTTCACAACGAACTAAAATTGCATTGGATCAAGCAAAAACTGATTTTGAGCAGACCCAGCAACAAATAAAACTTGAGCTAACTACGGCGCAAAGCAATTATCAATTTGCAATAGACAACTTCAGCAATTCAAAGAAAAACCTTGAGCTGGCAGAGCGAATAGAAAACAAAAACCAAATAAAATTTTCGGAAGGCCTTTCAACTAGTTTTGATTTAAGGCAGGCACAAACACAGTTATATACCGCACAACAACAATATTTTCAATCTATGCTTAATGTAATAAACGAAAAAGCAAACCTTGAAACTGTGCTCAATATTCCACAGTTGCGAATTAATTACGAAGAAATTAAAGGAAAATACTAATCTATAAACCTATCAACTAATCGACTTTTTAAATAAATCAACAATGAAAAAATCAATTCTATTATTAATCACTGTTCTTACCTTGGCTTCCTGCGGGGGCGATAACAAGTCTGTCGATGCTATATTAAGCGCTGGTGATATGACTGCCATAAAAGCTAAAAGAGCTGATCTGAACAAACAGCAGCGCGACCTAAAAGCTAATATAGACAAACTGAATCAATACATAGATTCCCACGAGAAAAAGGAACGTCCAGCGTTGATTACTGCAGAAGTAATTAAAGACACCCTTTTTAAACATTATGTTGAAGTGCAAGGCAATGTGGAAACGGACCAAAACGTAGTTTTAAATGCTGAATATTCTGGAGTACTTACAAACGTTTATGTTAAAGAAGGTCAGCGTGTTTCCAAAGGTCAGCGCCTTGCCAAAATAGACGATGGTGGGCTATCAAGCCAAGTTGCGCAACAAGAAGCCCAAATGGCTTTGGCTCAAACTACTTTTGAACGCCAAGAGCGTTTGTGGCAACAAAAAATAGGCTCAGAAATACAATATTTGCAAGCAAAGACCAATTATGAGTCTGCTAAAAATGTTACCCAACAATTGCGATCACAATTGGCTAAAACAGTAATCACAGCTCCCTTTAGCGGGGTGGTTGATGAAATTATTTCTGATCCGGGACAAGTGGTTGTTCCAGGCCAAACACCTATCATCCGCTTAGTGAATCTGAGCAATATGTACGTGAAAGCTTCTATTCCTGAAACCTATCTTAAGAACATTAAAAAGGGAACGCAGGTAAAAGTGAATTTAGCTTCCATTAATGAAGAATTCACCGGAACGGTACGCCAAGTGAGTAATTACATCAACCCCAACAATAGAAGTTTTGATATTCAGATTGAAATTCCAAACAAAGATGGCTTAGTAAAACCAAATCTTATTGCAACCGTAAAAGTGAATGATTATAGTGCAGAAAACGCCATAACTGTTCCAGAAAACATT
>JAGQYZ010000167.1 GCA_020435865.1 Aequorivita sp.
GGCTTTTATTATTTGATTTGTGCCGAAGGTGGGACAGCCTATAATCATTCGGAAGTTGTTTTTAGAAGCAAGAATGTTTTTGGGCCGTATGAAAGCTATAAAGGCAATCCTATTTTAACCCAAAGGCATCTTCCTCAAGACAGACCTAATCAAATTACAACGACTGGACATGCCGATTTTGTTGAACTGCCCAATGGTGATTGGTGGGCGGTATATTTGGGCTGTAGGCCGTATAATGTAGATTATTACAACACGGGTAGGGAAACCTTCCTGTTGCCGGTTACTTGGAAAGACGGATGGCCTACTTTTGAAGAGGGTAAGGAGCCACATCCATTCATCCATAAAAGACCGGAGTTGCCTTTAAGCCAAGAACCCATAGATCCCTTAAATGGCAACTTTACTTGGAAAGACGATTTTGCGAAAGACAGTCTGAACTTGCACTGGAATTTCATCCGAACTCCCAAAGAAACATGGTACACAATTCATGATAATCATATATTCATTGAGCCCAGAGAGGACAATATTCATACTCAAACCAATTTTTCATTTATTGGAAGACGGCAGCAACATTTGCAGTTTGAAGTTTCTACAAAGTTTGTCTTTGAAAATTCAAACCCCAAGCAAGCTGTGGGATTGGTGGCATTTCAAAATGAAAAGCACTATCTTTTCATTGGAAAACGGATAAATGCTGAAAACAAACAGGAAATGTTTCTAGAAGAAACCAATGGCGACGTTACACAAATTTTGGCAGTGCAGGATTTGGGGGATAATCAAAAGGAGCTTTTTGTTAAAATTGAAGGACACATACAATACTATAGTTTTTATTACAAGACTAACCCAAATCAAGAATGGAAGCCTCTTGAGGAAATGGTAGATGCTTCCCTGTTAAGTACCAAAGAAGCGGGAGGTTTTGTGGGAACGTATTTGGGGATGTATGCCTCAAGCAATCATTTTATTAAATAAATATGTATTACATAGGTTACGATTTAGGAAGTTCTTCAATAAAAGCTGCATTGGTAGATGCACAGTCTGGTAGGCAAATTGGGGTTACCAATTATCCGGAAAAGGAAATGGACATGATTTCCCTAGAAACCGGTTGGGCCGAGCAAGATCCAAACCTGTGGTGGAATTACATTGGAAAGCTTACCAAAAAACTCTTGCTTCAAACGGGTGTCTCTAAAGAAGCTATTAAAGGCATCGGCATTTCCTACCAAATGCACGGATTAGTGGTGGTTGACAAAAACCAACAGGCTTTGAGGCCTTCCATTATTTGGTGCGATAGTAGGGCAGTGCATATTGGCAATAAAGCTTTTTTTGATTTAGGTGAAGAAAAATGTGTGTCCGGGTTGCTTAATTCGCCTGGAAATTTTACGCTTTCAAAACTCAAATGGGTAAAGGAAAACGAACCCGAGCTATTTGAAAAAATAGATAAATTTATGTTGCCAGGAGATTTCATTGCCATGAAATTAACTGGTGATACAACCACAACCATTTCAGGACTTTCCGAAGGAATCATGTGGGATTTTAAGCAAAATAGCCCTGCTAATTGGTTGTTTGATTATATGGGCATTTCAACCGACTTAATACCAACTATTGTCCCTACATTTTCAAATCAAGGTACAGTAACCAAAGCGGCTTCGGAAGATGTTGGCTTACCTGTGGGTATTCCTGTTTTGTATCGGGCGGGTGATCAGCCTAACAACGCTTTGTCACTCAATGTTTTGAACCCAGGGGAAATTGCTGCTACAGGAGGTACATCAGGGGTTGTGTATGCGGTGACTGATAATAGAAATACAAAGGAAAGCCTTCGAATCAATAATTTTGCTCACGTAAATTATACCACGGAAAAGCCAATTATTGGAAAACTTCTCAATATTAATGGTGCAGGAATACAGTATAGTTGGATGAAACAACACATCGCAACAACCGATTCGTATAACGATATGAACGAATTGGCCTCGCAAGTGGCTGTTGGTTCCGATGGTTTGCGAATCATTCCGTTTGGGAATGGTGCCGAACGTATGCTCAATAACAAAAGCTATGGCTCGGCAATATTCAACTTGAATTTCAATAAACACAAAAACCAACATTTGTTTAGAGCCGCATTGGAAGGCATTGCTTTTGCTTTTGTATATGGTATTGATATTCTTAAAGGTGATGGCGTTAATGTTTCAGGTATGAGAGCGGGCAATGATAATCTGTTCAGGTCAGAAATATTTGCCAAAACCATTGCAACCTTGATCAATGCCGAAATTAATATTTTGGATACCACAGGTGCTGTTGGTGCAGCTAGAGCGGCGGGAGTAGCAGCCGGTGATTTTTCAAACTTGAAAGACGTCTTTTCTGACGCTGAACAAGTCTTGACCTATCATCCCTTACAAGACAAGAATCCCTACCATGAGGCATATCAATTATGGAAAAACGACTTAGAAACTAAATACAATAATTAAATAAAAATAAAATGGCTTTAATAGGTAACAAAGAGTATTTCAAAGGAATAGGCGAAATTAAGTTTGAAGGAAAAGAATCCGATAACCCTTTAGCTTTCAAATATTATAATCCTGAGCAAGTGGTTGCGGGGAAGAAAATGAAAGATTGGTTCAAGTTTGCCATAGCCTATTGGCATACGTTCTGCGGTGTTGGAGCGGATCCATTTGGACCGGGAACTCAAAATTTCCCATGGGATGTGCCAGCAGATGCTATGGATGCGGCCAAGGCTAAAGCCGATGCTGCTTTCGAATTTATCACTAAAATGGGGTTTGGGTACTATTGCTTCCACGATTACGATTTGGTTCGTGAAGCTGGGACTTTCAAAGAATCGGAAAAACGATTATCGGAAATTGTAGATGTTTTAAAAGAAAAGCAAGCTGCTTCTGGCGTAAAGTTGCTTTGGGGAACGGCCAATTGTTTTTCTAATCCCAGATACATGAATGGGGCGGCAACCAATCCGGATTTTAATGTGTTGGCCAGAGCTGGCGGACAAATTAAGTTGGCCTTGGACGCAACAATTGCTCTAGGTGGCGAAAATTACGTTTTCTGGGGCGGAAGAGAAGGCTACATGTCGTTGTTGAATACAGATATGAAACGCGAATTGGATCATATGGGTCGTTTTCTTGGTATGGCTAGAGATTACGCTAGAAGTCAAGGATTTAAAGGAACTTTCTTTATTGAACCCAAGCCCATGGAGCCAATGAAACATCAGTATGATTTTGATACGGCAACGGCCATTGGTTTCATTAAAGAGTATGGCTTGCAAGAGGATTTCAAAATAAATATTGAAGTCAATCATGCAACGCTAGCACAACATACGTTCCAGCATGAATTGGAAGTAGCCGCTGGTGCTGGTATGTTAGGTAGCATTGATGCCAATCGTGGAGATTACCAAAACGGTTGGGACACCGATCAATTTCCTAATAACATTCAGGAAACTACCGAGGCGATGCTGGTTTTCTTGAAAGCAGGTGGTTTGCAAGGTGGAGGTGTTAATTTTGATGCGAAAATCAGAAGAAACTCAACCGATATGGAAGATGTATTCTTAGCTCACATTGGTGGTGCCGATACGTTTGCCAGAGCTTTTATGACCGCAGACACTATCATTTCAAAATCCAAGTATAACCAGCTAAGAACGAAGCGTTATAGCTCTTTTGACGGTGGAAAAGGAAAGGCTTTTGAAGAAGGAACTCTGAAATTTGAAGACTTGTACACTATTGCCATGGAGAATGGAGAATTGGAACTTCAAAGTGGCAAGCAAGAATTGTTTGAGAATATCATCAATCAATATATTTAATATAGATGCTAACCAACTAATTTGATGCCTATGGAAACTGTTTTGCAATCTACCGATTGGTGGGTTTTAGGAATTTACTTTTTGGCTCTCATTGCAGTGGCGGTTTGGGTAGTACTTCAGAAGAATAAGAATACTGAAGATTACTTTTTGGCAGGAAGAAATGTGGGTTGGTTTGTAATAGGAGCTTCCATTTTTGCTTCAAATATTGGTTCTGAACATGTGGTAGGGCTTGCGGGTACGGGCTTTGAGTCTGGAACCCCAATGGCACATTATGAATTGCATGCATGGATTGTGTTGTTGCTTGGGTGGCTGTTTTTGCCTTTTTACATACGAAGTGGGGCTTTTACAATGCCGGAATTTTTGGAGAAACGGTTTGACAGTCGCTCCAGATGGTTCTTATCGGTTTTCTCTTTGTTTGCTTATGTTTTAACCAAAGTCTCCATAACTATATATGCAGGTGGAATTGTTGTATCCGAATTGTTGGGAATTGATTTCTGGACAGGTGCCATAGGCATTGTGGTCTTTACGGGTATTTATACAGTTATTGGCGGAATGAAAGCCGTAATATATACAGAAACACTTCAAACCATTGTTCTTATTTTGGGGTCGGTAATCATTACGTTCTTAGGCCTTCAGGAAGTTGGGGGTTGGGGACAATTACAAGAAACGGTTCGTTCGGTTAGTCCCGAGCATTTTAATATGTGGCGTCCTATGAGTGATCCGCAATTCCCTTGGACGGGCTTGCTCTTTGGAGGTACCATTGTGGGAATTTGGTATTGGTGTACGGACCAATATATTGTTCAAAGAACGCTAGCCGCCCATAATATAAAAATAGGTCGAAGAGGAGCAATTTTTGGCGCCTATTTAAAACTGTTGCCTATATTGATTTTCTTGGTTCCCGGTATTATTGCTTTTGCATTAACCATTCAAAACCCTGAAGTTTTTTCTGTAGAAAAGGCCGATAGGGCTTTTCCTATGCTGGTCAAAACATTATTGCCTGTAGGGCTTAAGGGGTTAGTTGCTGGAGGTTTAATGGCTGCTTTAATGAGCTCTTTGGCTTCGGTCTTTAATTCATGTTCTACCATTTTTACCATGGATATTT
>JAGQYZ010000168.1 GCA_020435865.1 Aequorivita sp.
CTTCGTAAATGGTTTTCGAAGCAATCAAATTACCCTGAACTCCATAGATTTCAACTTTTTCAAAAGAAAAGATATTATTAAAATTGATTTCGTTTTTTACTGGATTTGGATAGAAGCTGAAATTCTCAATTTTAGTATCGGCAACACTCAGAATACCACACAAAAATGGTTCGAAAGTTACTTCGCCCAACGTTGGGTCGTCTACACTATGGAAAATAACATCTTCCACTTGCTCTGGGGTGCTTTGCTGACCTTCAATCCAACAGTTGTGTTTTGCTGAAACAGGATTTGCTGTGTTGTTATAAAGCGCATAAACTTGTCCTCCGTTTTCGTTTTCAGAAAACACATTGTTTCCAGGGTTATTGGCATCATCACCAAGATTTATAGAGGCAGTGCCTTGAAGTGTAATACCCCAAAGATTTCTGCGTATTTCATTTCCAGAAACAATAACATCTGGTCCAATGGTGGAGCTGTTTAGGTTAATCCCGCTTCCGCCAAGATTAGGGTCGCCTTGAATATTATTATCTTCAATAATATTGTTTGTTATTTCTGCGGAGTCGTTTGTTCCAAGAATAGTAATTCCGTATCGGTTTCCGCGGATGATGTTATCATCAATAAGCACATTGACGTTTCCACCTACAAAATTTGCAATGGCAATTCCGCCGGCTTGATCTATAGTTGGATCGCCAATAATTGTATTTTGAACAATCTGTAATTGTTCATTGGCCATGGTTGTGCCCAAATTTATTTGAGGACGATTGCTGTTAGCTTGATTGTTTCCTTCAATCATGTTATTAAAAATATATGCCGAAACAGCTGAATTTGCAGCGGAACCAATAGCAGGATTTTCGTTGAAAGAAATGATATTGTTGGTAATCTGAGGCATGCCACGCGAAAGTTGAATAACTGCACTCGTAGTAGCTCCTGAAACATTGTTTGTTAGTGTACAATTATCTATAGAAAAAGTTTCTGTCAAAACCCGAAGTCCGCCACCATATTCAATGGCTGCATTATGAATATCTATTGTTGAAAATTCTTCAAAGCGAAACCCTTCGTAAGGCGCATTTTCATCTAATGCAGTGATGGTAACAGCATTGGAATCTACTGTTAATGTTCCAAAAACAGTTATCAGTTTATCTGCATCAATGGAAAGTGTTAAGTCTGAATCAATACTAACTGTATCATTTTCTGAAATGGTAAGGTTTCCCAAGAGCGTATAATTACTTCCAGATATTGTTATGGTTGTTGGGCTTGCTGCGGCGATATCGTCTAAAGTCCAATTTACACCTGTGTTTGGGGTTGTATAGTCCTGCGCAATGGCGAGTGTGAATGTTAAAAAAATAAATAAAGTACTGAGGAGAATTTTTTTCATTTGTATTTTTTTTGAAGCTGTAAAAGTAGGAATATACCATTAGGCAAAAAAGCTATTTATATGCTTTTGGCATAAAAAAAATGCATAAAGGAAATACCAAACCAAAAGGAGTCGACAAATAAAAAATGTAAGCGGTGATAGTTGATGTCTAAGTTTATACTATTTCTTGTACGTTTTTAACTACAAAAAGATATTGATTTTTTTATTAACTTGCTGAATATTAACCAACAAACCCAATTAATTATGTTTTCAAAAACCAACCTTTTAAGTACATTGGCCGCAGCTATCTGGGCCTATTTTGGCGGCTATCTCCTTTGGGGAATACTCAGCGTAGATTTTTTTAACGACCACTTAGGTTCCGCAACTGGAGTAATGAGAGATGTTCCAGATATGGTGCATCTCATTTTGGGATGCATTATAGTTGCTTTTGCCATTTCTACCATTTATAGAAAATGGGCTAATTCTAACTATGGGGCGGGAACTGGTTTTACATTCGGATTCTGGATTGCAATTCTAATTGGTTTGGGGGAAGGACTTGTAAATTTTGCCACCTCCAATATTTCAGACATTACAGCCACATTGGTTAATGTTATAATTACAATTATATTCTATGGAATCATGGGCTTAATTGTAGGTTTAGTTTACAGCAAAACAACTTCTGGACCTGTAACTGCTTAAAGCTTCAAAGAAAAAGCCTCTCAAATTTGAGAGGCTTTTTTATTAAGTACAGGCGGAGAGACTCGAACTCTCACACCTCACGGCACTAGATCCTAAGTCTAGCGNNGCGTGTCTACCAATTCCACCACGCCTGCATTAAAATCCTTTACAACACTTAGGACATATTGTAAAAGGAGTGCAAATATAAACAAGATTTAGAACTTACAAACAATATCTTTTCAGAAAATTGGACATTTTCTTAAATGTAAGTTAAACCCATAATGCATTCCTTGGTATTCTAAATTGTTTCACCCCTGTTTTGTACCTTAGCATTTCTTGAATGAATTTTACATCGAACAATAAAAAGATCCCCGCCTTCGCTGGGAATACATTATGAAAAGTGCAAAACCTTACATTGAAAAAAACAAGGAACGTTTTTTGGAGGAATTGATCGAATTACTGAAAATACCTTCCATCAGCGCTGATTCAGCCTACAAAAAAGACGTTTTAAAAACTGCTGAAGCCGTAAAAAAACAACTTAAAAAAGCAGGTTGTGATTCTGTAGAAATCTGCGAAACACCAGGTTACCCAATTGTTTATGGCGAAAAGATAATCGACAAAAAACTACCTACCATTCTCGTTTATGGCCATTACGACGTGCAGCCACCAGATCCATTGGATTTGTGGGACAGTCCGCCGTTTGAACCCGTTATAAAAAAAACAAAACTACACCCCGAAGGCGCAATTTTCGCCCGCGGAAGTTGTGATGATAAAGGCCAAATGTATATGCATGTAAAGGCTTTGGAATATATGACTTCAACTAACCAACTGCCCTGCAACGTAAAATTTATGATTGAAGGTGAAGAAGAAGTGGGAAGTGAAAGTTTGGGTTGGTTTGTAGAACGCAACCGAAAAAAATTGGCCAACGATGTTATTTTAATAAGCGATACAGGGATGATTGCCCCAGATGTTCCTTCTATTACAACAGGTTTGCGTGGCCTTAGTTATGTGGAAGTAGAAGTTACAGGGCCAAATCGTGATTTACATAGCGGATTGTATGGAGGTGCTGTGGCAAACCCCATAAACATTTTGACAAAAATGATTGCCTCACTTCACGATAAAAATAACCATATTACCATTCCAGGATTTTATGATGATGTTCAAAATCTTTCAAAAAAGGAACGCGAGAAAATGGCAGAAGCTCCTTTCAATCTTAAAGATTATGAAAAAGCTTTGGACATTGATGCGGTTTATGGTGAAAAAGGATATTCCACAAACGAACGAAATTCCATTCGTCCAACTTTAGATGTAAACGGAATTTGGGGTGGCTATACTGGCGAAGGCGCAAAAACAGTAATCGCAAGCAAAGCTTTTGCAAAAATAAGTATGCGCTTGGTGCCAAACCAAGATTGGAAAAAAATTACGGAGCTTTTCACTAAACATTTTGAAAGTATTGCTCCCACTGGTGTTCGTGTCAAAGTGAAACCGCACCATGGTGGACAGGCCTACGTTACGCCAATAGATAGCTTGGGTTACAAAGCTGCTGAAAAAGCCTACGAAGAAACCTTTGGGAAAACGCCAATTCCACAGCGAAGTGGTGGAAGCATACCGATTGTAGCTTTGTTTGAAAAAGAACTGAAAAGCAAAACCATTTTAATGGGCTTTGGTTTGGACAGTGATGCCATACATTCACCCAACGAGCATTTTGGGATTTGGAATTATTTAAAGGGAATAGAGACCATTCCGCAGTTTTATCACTTTTTTACTGAACTGAGTAAGTAATCAGATTGAGCGTAGTTGAGAAGTTACAGTTCTTGACTGCGCTCGAACTGTCATTATATTTTCTTCACAAAATCTGTGATAATCACGATTTGCTGTCCATCAACTTTGCCTTCAATATATTTTTCATTTTCGTGATCGAGGGAAATTCTACGCACGGCGGTTCCCTGTTTTGCAACCATACTGCTGCCTTTCACCTTTAAGTCTTTTATAAGAACTACAGAATCGCCTGCTTCCAAAATTACGCCGTTGCTGTCACGATGAATAATTGCTTTGCCCGTATTTTCGGCAAGACCGGCTTTTGCCCATTCTTTTGTTTCGCCATCCAAATACATCATATCCAGCAAATCCTGTGGCCAACCTTCCGATTTTAAACGATTCAACATACGCCACGCCATAACCTGAACGGCTGGAATTGTGCTCCACATACTGTCGTTCAAGCAGCGCCAATGATTGGCTTCTACTTTTTCTGGATCTTCAATTTGCTCGTTACAGGTATTGCAAATTAAAATACTCACTTCCGCCACATCTGATGGAGAATTGGGCACTACATAAACACTTAAATTCTCTTCGGCACCGCAAAGTTCACATTTGTTACCGCTTCGCTGTTGTAATTCTTTCTCTGAGATCATGGATGAAATTTTTACTCCACCGCCAAGGCTTTGGAGAATGAAGATGCAAAGGTAACTTTTTCTTATTAAGAAGAAGTTTGAAAATTAACACTTCTACATTTGTAGAATTAAAATATTTATTCTACGTTTGTAGAGTATATTAAAATTCACAACGATGACCCTTTCAAATGCCGAAGAACAGTTAATGCAACTTCTCTGGAAACAGGAGCGCGCCTTTATGAAAGATTTGATAGATGCCTATCCAGATCCAAAGCCAGCTACAACAACCGTTGCCACACTTTTAAAACGGATGCAGGACAAAAATTTTGTTGATTACAAACAAGTTGGGCGCTCTCGGGAGTACTTCCCCTTGGTGAAAAAGAAAGATTATTTTTCAAAGCATGTCAATGGTTTGATCAAAAATTTCTTCAATAACAGTCCGTCGCAATTTGCCTCGTTTTTTACCGAAAGCACCAATCTTTCCAAAACGGAATTGGAGGAACTGAAAGCCCTCATTGATTCCGAAATTCAAAGAAAATGATTATGGAACTTTATATATTAAAATCGGCTGTCATTCTCGCAATTTTCTTTGCCTTTTACAAATTGTTTTTGGAGAATACTTCCATCCACCATTTTAAGCGTTCCTATTTATTGGGAAGTTTGATCGCCTCTTTTTTAATTCCGTTTATAACATTTACCAGTTATGTGGAAGTTTCGCCAATCATCGCAACGTATACGGAAGCAACTTCACAAGTGACCCATACCGAAATTGAAAAAACCATCAAGTATTGGCCCTTTGTTCTGTGGACTATTTACGGACTGGGCGTTCTGTTTTTCGCCATAAAATTTTTCAGAAATCTTTTTAATTTAATTCAGCAAATCCGAAAAAATCCGAAATACAAAAACACCCCTTTTATAAACGTACTATTAAGCGAAACTGTAATTCCGCACACTTTTTTCAACTATATATTTTTGAACAAAATGCAATTTGAAAACTGTAAAATTCCTCAGGAAGTTATCTTTCACGAAGAAACGCACGCACGCCAAAAACACAGTTTGGATATTCTTTTTGTAGCGCTTTTGCAGATTGTTTTTTGGTTTAATCCTTTGTTCTATTTTATTAAAAAAAGCATCAAGCTGAACCACGAGTTTTTGGCCGATCGTGCTGTTTTAAACGCAGGCGCAAAAACTTCAGAATATCAAAAATTACTACTTGCATTCTCATCTCCCGATAGCTATCGGGATGCTGCTACGCCATCGCTGGCGCATTCACTGAATTATTCATCAATCAAAAAACGATTTACACTTATGAAAACACACACCTCCAAAAGAGCCATTTGGCTTCGAAGTTTATTGATTTTACCATTGCTTTCTGTATTAATTTATGGGTTTAGCACGAAGGAAATTGTTCAAAAAAATACACAAATAACTGAATTAACAAAGGAAAAAGCCACCGAAGCTGAAATAGCTGAATACAACAAATTCGCAAAAAAATACAATGCAGTTGCTATTGAAAACCGAAAAATCCCACTCGAAGATTTAAAGGTTTTGGAAACAATTTACAGAAAAATGACGGATGAACAGAAAGCAAATGCAGAGCCATTTCCTGAGTGCAATCCACCAGCTCCGCCGAAAGCTCCAGATGCTCCGGAAGTTCCAAAGGTAAAGAAAGGGGGGAAAAGTGATATTCCAACGCCGCCGCCAGCTCCAAAAGCACCTAAAGCTCCATCTGCGGAAAATGGAAACTTATATATGGTTGCCGAGGCACCTCCTGCTCCGAATTCAGATCCTGTGGAATATATAAAGGAATTGGGCAAACGCGGAGCCACCTTTTATATAGGCCCCCATAAATACAGTACAGATGAAGCTATTAAAATGGTTCAAAAAAGCACAAATGAAGTTACAATAGATGTTAGTAAATATCCAGTTGTACACTTGGGCGGTTGTTAACTTTAAGTGCTTAGTTCTCGACTGCGCTCGAACGGACAAAAAAAAGACGCCTCCAAACTTTAAAGTTTGGAGGCGTCTTTTTTTTGTCCGTTCGAGCGCAGTCGAGAACTAAGCACTTAAAGTTAACAACCGCCCAAGTGTACAACTGGATATTTACTAACATCTAT
>JAGQYZ010000169.1 GCA_020435865.1 Aequorivita sp.
CTGATAGTTCACTCTTATTTCTGATATCAATAATCGTGTATCCCTCTTTATTTTTATTAAAATTTTCAAAATCAAAGGGTTCTGATTTTTCTTTAGATTTATCTGAAAGTGTTACAATAGCTATAACTTGAGGTTCATAACCTATTTTAGCAATTCGGTTAATGATTTCATCTTTATCCCTTACAGAATTTATTACTACATAAAACCTCTCTTCGGGTTTCACAATTGCGCCAAGCCAAGTTTCAATTTTGTCATTTTCATCACGTGCCATAATGTTTATGCTCCCGTGAAAATGGTTCTTTTTAAAACTTGCTTCATCCCTAACATCTATAACCAAGCTATTTTTTGGAAGACTATCAACTGCCATTTTCAAAGATACATCTCCAATACTTTTTTCGAAGTTTTTTGCACCATCTTTATTAATATCTACATCAAATCCAAAATAGGAAGGAATAAAAGGTTGGTCGCTTAAAATGTTATCCACGAACTGTTCTTCGGTCTGTTTTTTGAAAGCCCAATTGCCTATACGTTCATTGCCCAAGGTGCTTGAAGAATCTGAACTCATATTCTTCCCACACAATGAACCTGCTCCGTGGGCTGGATAAACCAATGTTTCGTCTGGCAAGTGATTAAATTTAGTTTGAATAGTATTGTACATGCTCTTAGCCAGTTTTTCTCGTGTGGCTATCATATTTCCTGCTTTTTCACGTAAATCTGGTCTTCCCACATCACCAATAAACAGGGTATCGCCAGAAAACATAGCATACTTTTCTTTTTCATCTTTGGCAATTATAGTAATTCCGTCTGGGGAATGCCCAGGAGTGTTAATTGCTGAAAATATTGTTTTTCCCAAAGTAATTGTATTGCCATCATCAAATGCTTGATGTGGGTAATTTGCCCCAACTAATTTGCTTACATAAATTGTTGCGCCCGTTTCCTTGTGTATTTGCAAATGACTGCTTACAAAATCGGCGTGAGGATGTGTTTCAAAAACAGCTACAATTTTTGCATTGTTTTCCTCTGCATATTTATAATAGGGAAAAGGGTTTCTGGCTGGATCAACCAAAGCCATTTTGCCTTCACTAATAATAGCATAAGAATAATGTGCCAAGGGCTTATCTTCAAATTGTTTAATTGTCATTTTTACAGTATTAAATTCTACTAAAATCTTGATAACGGTCTTAACTTTTTTATAGTCAGGACCGTTTTGTCTGTATTTAAATATTCTTTTTAGCCAGATACCAGCTCACTTTTTCGAGTGAATCGTCTTTCAATCGGGTATTAAGTTCATCCAGAGTTTTTGGAGGCCCTACAATTACTTTATCTCCTTTTTTCCAATCTAGTGGCATCGCTACTTGATATTTATCTGAAGTTTGAAGCGCTTCTAAAGCGCGTAAAATTTCATCCATATTTCTACCCACATTCAACGGATAGTACATTACCAATCGTATTTTCTTATTAGGATCTATGAAAAATACAGCACGTACAGCAGACGTTTCACTTTCATTTGGCTGAAGCATTCCATAAAGTTTTGATACCTTCATATCAATATCTGCAATAATTGGAAAATCAAAATAAACACCTGTATTCTCCCTTACGTTTTGAACCCACCCCAAATGTGCGTGAATACTATCTATACTTAAGCCTAGAAGCTCTGTGCTTAAGGCATCAAACTCATTTTTTCTTTTTGCAAAACCACTCATTTCGGTGGTGCAGACAGGTGTGAAGTCGGCTGGATGCGAAAACATCACAACCCATTTGTCTTTGGCAAAGTCTGAAAACTTTATTTTTCCTTTTGTTGTAACTGCCTCAAAATCTGGAGCGTTATCGCCAATTCTTGGCATTGAATTTACTTGTTGTAAATCTGAAGTTGTTTCCATAATAATTAATTTTAACTATTGTTTTTAAATTTTGGATAAAATTAAGCTATAATGGATTTGTGTACAGTAACATAAGTTACACTACTGTTTGACTATAAATTCCATGTAGAAGATGAAGATTGCCATTATAAAAATAAAATAGCCAAAAGCCTTTTTCAGTTTTTTCCCATCGATAAAATTACCAAGATAGCTACCGATGAAAATGCCTATCAATGATATTGTTGTGATGGTTAATAAGAAATTCCAATCTATCTGTCGTACCAGGGCATCGCCCAGAAAAAAACCAATCAATGAATTTAGCGCAATAATAATAAGTGAAGTCCCTACGGCTACTTTCATCTCTACATTGGCCAAAAGAACCAAGGCAGGTATTATCAAAAAGCCACCACCCGCACCAATGATACCTGTTACGGAGCCTAAAATTAATCCCTCAATCAATATTAAAGCATAGTTGTACCTTACTTTTCCCGTAGTTGTTTTTGTTAGATTTTTTTTTCCATTAAGCATGGAAAAGGCAGCGGGAATCATTAAGAGTGCGAAAAGACCAAACATCCCCATTCTTCGGGTAAGTTGGAATTGGCCTATGGTCAATAATATATCTGGCAAAGCTGGTACTAAATAATGCCTCACCAGCGTAACGCCGATAATTGCCGGAAAACCAAATACAATTGCAGTCCGCAAATCTACATAGCCTTTGAAATATTGTTTTATTCCACCAACCAATGCACTGGTTCCAACGATGAAAAGTGAGTAAGCGGTTGCAGATTTTTCATCTACTGAAAATAAATAAGCCAAAACCGGTACTGCCAAAATAGACCCCCCGCCGCCAATAATGCCCAAGGATAAACCTATGAACAATGCGCTTATATATCCAAGGATTTCTATTAATGCCATAAATACGGGTTAAGGACCAAAAATAGCTGGTTTAATTGAGGTATCAAGTAACATGGGTTACAATGTGGGCTATAACCTATTTTTTTGAAAGCATAAAAAACAGTTCATTTCCCGCTCTTTGTGGAATAGAATTATAAGCAACCCCCATTGTCTCTATTCTAAATTTATCTTCAAAAAGCGAAAGGTATTCTTCTTTATTTCCCCCGAATGGAGGTTTGTCATCATTTAAGGGAATATTGAAAAGTAATCCTACTAGCTTGCCATTTGGTTTGAGTAGCTTGTCCATTTTATTTACATATTCTTCACGAAGTGATGGTTCCAGCGCACAAAAGAAAGTCTGTTCCAAAATCAGGTCGAAAGTATCCTCCAACTCGAAAAAGTCAGTGTGCAAAAGGTTTTCC
>JAGQYZ010000170.1 GCA_020435865.1 Aequorivita sp.
TTTTGGTGATCATTTGGTTAATCTTGTTGTCTTCAACAATCATTACAGCTTTGTTATCGAAAGAGTTGTTCTCAAAAACTACTTCAATTTCATTTATATTAGCTTCTATACCTTTATCTTCTGCTATGTCATAGTTTATGTTGAACCAAAATTTTGAGCCTTCACCCAATTTACTTTCTAAAAATATTTTGCTTCCCATCAATTCCAAGAGATTTTTAACAATGGAAAGACCCAATCCAGTTCCGCCATATTTTCTATTAATTTGAAGCGAACCTTGAGCGAAAGATTCAAAAATGGTATTTTGTTTTTTCTTTGAAATACCATCTCCAGTATCTTCAACTTCAAAATGGACAACCACTTTTTTTGCAGTCTTTTCCGCATTTTTTACGCGAACCCAAATAGTGCCGTTTTCGGTAAACTTGATTGAATTGCTTATAAGGTTGATAAGGATTTGCGATATTTTCAATGAATCACCAATCACTTCATTAGGAAGGGAGGTGTCATATTCATAATTAATAGTATTGTTTTTCGCCTCTGCAGATTTTTTTAAAGCTGTAAGCACGCCGTCTATCCTTTTTTTCAAATGAAAAGGAACTTTTTCAATTTCCACTTTATTGGCTTCCAGTTTGTTAAGATCAAGAATATTATTAATGAGTGAAAGCAAATATTCTCCAGAAAATTTAAGAGAATTTAGATGTTCTCTTTGCTCGGGTTTTGGGTCTTCCTCCAAAAGTAAGTGGGTCAATCCAGTAACCGTATACATTGGTGTTCTGAGCTCATGCGTTATTGTTGAAAGAAAAAGCGCTTTGGCTTGTGAAGCCTTTTCGGCATTTTCTTTTGCTTCTTGCAGCTCTGTGTTTTTATCTTGCAACAACTCGTTTGCTTTTGCCCTTAAATTATTGTTTTTGTAGAGCGAAAGCGTTAATAATGAAAGTATTAATATTAAGGCAATACTCAACCAGCCTGTTAGTTTTCCAAGGAAAAGCGATTTGTCCTTTTTAGTTAAGTCGTTCTTTTGGCTAGCAATGGTTTCTTTTAAATCACCAATTGCAGATTCTGCTTGTATCCCACGTTCAATTGCTTTTAAATGTATTTGTTTCAAGGAATCTTTTTGATGTAAATAAGACTTTAATTCTTCTTCTGCCAGCTGACCCCTTTTTTCAGCAATTAGTATCTGTGAATTAATACGGTGATTTTCAATCAATAGTTTTGAAAATCCTTGCGAATAAGCAATTTCAGAAACTAATTTAACATATTGCTTTGCTTCAATAAGCGGTTTTGTATAGGTTTCGGGATTAATTAGGGAAAGCGCATCTGCAAGATTGCTATATGTTGATACCTGTTGAAAGAGAAGACCCTGCTCTTTGAAACCTTCTGCTGCAATTTTAAATTTTTCTACAGCAGTATTGTAATCTCCAAGTTGAAGAGCCAACAGGCCATAGCCATAATCAGTGTTAACTTTACTTTTTGTATCGTCAAGTTTTGTGTAAAGTGAATCTGCTTTTGCCAGATATGCTTCCGATTCTGAATAGCTTCTAGTTGAAATAAGTATTTCGCCGTAAAGATTGTAAATTTTTGCAAGCTTGTATTCGTTTCGATTTGCTTCTGCATTTTTTATAGCTATTTTAGCTATTTCAGATGCTTTATCAAAATATTCTAGATTGTAATAAAGTTCGGCTATGCCTAACTCAACATCAGGCTTATAGCTTTTATATTTAGGTAACATTGCCAATTTATTGGCATCGTTCAAGTTTTTTACGGCTTCAATAAAATCTTCCTTTTCAAGAGCCTTTGTAGCGTTATACTGAAGTTGTTTTATAGCTACAATGGTATCCTTTATTTGGCTTGAAAAGGATTTTGTAGAAAATAGTGCACACACAAGAAGAAGCACGATAATCTTGTATTTCAAAAACAGTTGGCGCATCGGTTAGTTTAAAATGGGGCAATAAATATAGTTATTTCACGGAAATTCTATCAATTAAATCTATAATTCTAGCTGAATAGCCAATTTCGTTATCATACCATCCAATGATTTTCACCATTTTTCCAATGACTGAAGTCATTCCCGCATCAAAAATACAGGAGTGCGTATTGCCTACTATATCTATTGAAACGATTGGGTCTTCAGTATATTGAAGTATTCCGGCAAGTGAATTTTTAGATGCTTTTTTGAAGGCAGCATTTATTTCTTCAATAGAAGCTTCTTTTTTAACATTTACTGTTATATCTGTCAAAGATCCATCGGGTACAGGAACTCGAATGCCACAACCACCAATAACATCAGAAAGTTCTGGAAAAATTTTTGTTAAAGCCTTTGCCGCGCCAGTGGTTGTTGGAACAATGGATTGTCCTGCAGCTCGTGCACGCCTTAAATCCCTGTGTGGCTGATCGTGTAAGCTTTGGTCGGTGGTATAAGAGTGAATTGTAGTAATGTATGCCTGTTCAATACCGCAAAGTTCATTGATTATTTTCAGCATTGGTGCGGCATTGTTAGTGGTGCAGGAAGCGTTTGAAATAATTAAATCTTTTGAATCTAGAATTGATTCATTTACACCAAGAACCACTGTTTTAATATCGTCATCTAATGGCGGGACAGAGAGGATTACTTTTTTAGCTCCGTTTTTTAAATGGTTTTTAAGTTGTTCTTTTCTTTTGAATTTGCCAGTGCTTTCTATAACGATATCTACATTTTCCCAACGAATATCTTCTATATTTTTTTCCGAAGAAAACGTCACCTTCTTTCCAGCAATGGTAATTTCGTTTTCTAAATATGAGATATCTTTTTTTAAAACTCCATGAATGCTGTCATATTTTAAAAGATGGCTCAGCGTTCTTGTATCTGCCAAATCGTTTACTGCAACAACTTCAATAGTAGGATGGTTCAGCAATAGTCTAAAAAGATTGCGTCCAATACGCCCAAAACCATTAATGCCAACAGTTGTTTTTTTATCCATTTCAGAAGTGGTTTTAAGTGAGATGTTTTTGTGCTTTGTACGAAGAGCGTACCAAAGCACCGCTTTCCACGTGGCGGAAACCCATTTCCAGACCTACGGTTTCATATTTTTTGAACTGTTCTGGAGTAATAAATTCTTTCACGGGCAAATGTTTTTTTGAAGGCTGTAGATACTGCCCGATGGTCAATACATCTAGCCCAACGGTGCGTAAATCTTGCATAGTTTGTAAAACTTCCTCTTCCTTTTCACCCAAACCGAGCATAATTCCGCTTTTGGTGCGTAACATTCCAGATTGCTTCAGATAATTTAAAACCGCAAGGCTTCGTTCATATTTTGCCTGAATACGTACTTCGCGAGTCAACCGCTTTACGGTTTCCATATTGTGGCTAACTATTTCTGGTTTTACGGCAATGATCCTGTCTATGTTTCGAGTGTTTCCTTGAAAATCTGGAATTAAGGTTTCCAAAGTAGTTTCAGGATTCATTCTTCGGATTGCCTTAACGGTTTCGGCCCAAATAATAGAGCCCATATCCTTCAAATCGTCCCGATCTACTGAGGTGATAACTGCATGTTTAATATTCATCAACTTTATGGAGCGAGCTACTTTTTCGGGTTCGTCCCAATCTATGGTTTCTGGGCGCCCAGTTTTTACACCACAAAAACCGCAGGAACGAGTACAGATGTTTCCCAAAATCATAAAGGTTGCAGTTCCTTCACCCCAACATTCGCCCATATTTGGGCAACTGCCCGACGTACAGATCGTGTTCAGTTTATATTTTTTTACCACACCGCGCAATTCAGTGTATTTTTTTCCGGTAGGAAGCTTAACGCGTATCCATTTCGGTTTTGGTGCGGGCTTTTGAATTTCCAAAGTTTCTGTGCTCATAAGGGAAACAAAAGTACGAAAATGAAAGTCGAAAAAAGAACAAAGAAAAGGGAAGAAAGAAAAAAATGAAAAGCGGAAATTGAAAATATGAAATGGTTTTTAAGCTTACTACTTTTGAATGATGATTTCTGCAAGTAGCTTTCGGGCACGAAGAAGCCTTACTTTTATATTGTTTAGTGGCTCTCTAAGGGTTTGGGAAATTTCATTATAGCTCATCTCTTGAAAATAGCGGAGGTTGATTACGTCCTGGTAGTGCGGTTTTAGTTGTTTAATATACCTTAAAAGTTCTGCAAGATTTTGTTCGCGAATTAATTTGTCCTCTGGTGTGGGAGAATGGTCCGCAATTTTTTGAACCTGCTCGTTAGATGTATCTGTGGTATTTGTATAAATGGAAGCATTTTTTTTCCGCGTTTTATCTATTTGGATGTTTTTTGAAATAGCAACAAGCCATGTGGAAAAGGTATAGTTTTCATCAAAAGTTTCAATTTTATCAAAGGCTTTTGCAAATGTTTCAATGGTTATGTCCTCAGCTTCGTATTCGTTGTGCACTCTTTTGAGCTGAAAACCATAAACCTCATTCCAATAATAGTCTAACAAAAACTTGAAAGCATCCTGCTTTCCATTTTTTGCTTTCTCAATTTGATGTGCTATTTCTTCCGAAGTTATTTCCATCGCGAGTTTTTTTCGCTGCTGTTGGAAATAAAGATACTTAATTGAGTGAAGATTAAAAACAATTCATAAAAAGGAATGAACGGAATTAAATCCTGTTCTTTCAATTTTTTGGCTGCATTACCAATAATTAGATACTGAAAAACAATTCTTATAAAGATAATACTTAGTCCAAAGGCCCAAAAATTAGTACATAAACTTATGGGAGCCAATAGCCAAAACAATAAATTGCAGCTATAATAAACAACCAAAAGAAAACGATGCTTTGCCTTGTATAGCTTTGCAGTGGAATAATGTCTTTTTTTCTGAATAAGCCACTTTTTCTTATCTTTTTTCGGAAATGAATATGTAAAGGCTTCTGGTTCTATGCAAATAGCAACATTTTTAGAAGTTGCGGCTTCATTCACAAAAAGGTCGTCATCACCTGAAGGGATTTTTATGTGGCTCATAAAGCCATTGTTTTCATAGTAAAGAGTACTGGTATACGCTAAATTTCGTCCCACGCCCATATAAGGATTTCCAACTTTAGCATATGAAAAATATTGAACCGCAGTCATCAAGGTTTCAAAACGGATTAATTTGTTTAAAAACCCCGGGCTTTTTTCATAAGCACCATAACCCAAAACTAACTGCTTTTCATCTGAAAATTTAGAGGCCATTATAGCTAGCCACTCTGATGATGCGGGATAGCAATCTGCATCGGTAAAAACGAGCCTGGTGTTTTTTGCGCGTTTAATGCCAAGGGTTAAAGCGTATTTTTTATTAGCCCAGAAGGCTTCATTGTTTTTTACATTAACAATTTGGATACGCGGATCCTTTTCAGCAAAACTTTCCATTATGACCAAAGTTTCATCAACTGAAGCATCGTTAATAAGGATAATTTCAAAGTTAGGATAGTGCTGTTTTTGCCAAAGGGGAATATTCTTTTTAAGATTTTCAGCTTCGTTTTTCGCACAGATAATTAGGGAAACGGGATATTTTTCAGAAGTATTTTTTCCAGAAATCTTTAAAAAGGAAAATTTAGAAAAAAAGAGGAGATAATAAACACAATTAATCAACGCAATCGCACTGAAAATGTAAAGTAGCACCATAGAGAATTATGAATGTTGATTTGCGTTTGAAATTTGAGATTTATTTGTTCCCAATAGCTATCAGGATGGTCTTTGGATTTTGGAATTTTCGCCAGAGCAAGTATCAAACTGATCTGGAGTTTTTCCGCAAAAACCGCAGGCTTGGCCTTCTTTGTTCAAAAAAGGACTTTGACTGGCACAGGTTCCAGCAAATTTTCCGTCTTTTTTAGCCCATAGTTTTATTGCAATACCTGCAACTGCAAGTAATAATAATGCTAATGTGATAAATAAAAGTTTCATCTTTATTGATTAATTATTAAAAAAAAGTTGGAATGCCAAAAAAATTCCTTAAAATTATAAGGTTGGCATTTCATGACTTTATTTGAAAGTGCAAAAATACAATCTTTCTTGTTGTTTTGCTTGGAATTTAAGTATTTTTAGCCTCCATTTTAAATATTTTAACGATGCCAAAACCATTTACTTTTTTAATAATTTCAATGTTCGCCATACTGGCGTTTTCTTGTAAAAATGAAACTAAAGATGCCAAAAAAGTTGAGGCTAATAGTGCTGTAATAGATACCCTACATGAACCACCAGTGAAACGAGCTCCTAAAAAAGATTTGACGCCTGAAGATATTGCAGTAATAAAAAGTGTAATGGCGCGCATAATGACCGAACCACAGTTAAAAAAATATGCAAGTTATTTAGTAACCTCTGGTATTGGAACTACTCTTTTAGAGGATAAGGGCCCGTTTACTGTTTTTGCACCTTCAACAACTGTCTTGGAATCTTTAACGACTGAGAAAAAGAGGTTTTACTCTATGCCAGACAATAAGCCGAAGTTGGCTGAAATGCTAAAATCATACATTGTTGAAGGCAAGTTTGATAAAGATACCTTACTACAAACTATTAATAAAAGTGGAAGAGTAAAACTAAAAACATTGTCTGGAATTACCTTAACAGCTACAAAATCTGGAGAAGACATTATTATTTCTGACAAAAAAGGGGCGAAGGCGAAAGTAGTTAAAGGAAGTATTGAAAGTTCAAATGGAACGGTTTATGTTGTTGATGGGTTGCTTAATTCAAACTAGAAAACGTTCACTTCTGGTTCTATAAAAATTCCGGTCATTTCCTTTACCTTTTTTTGAATGTTCATCGCTAGCTGGAAAATTTCTTTGCCAGTGGCATTTCCATAATTTACCAATACCAAAGCTTGATTTTTGTGAACACCTACATCACCAAAGCGTTGGCCTTTAAAACCTGCTTTTTCAATCAGCCAACCTGCGGGAATCTTAAATTCCGTAGGTGAGACTTCGTAAAACGGAGCTTCCGGAAAGTTTCTTCTGAATTCCTGAAATGTTTCTGAATCAATCACTGGATTTTTAAAAAAACTACCGCTGTTTCCCAACACTTTCGGGTCTGGAAGCTTTGATTGGCGAATAGCGATTACTGCTTCTGAAATGTCTTTAATTGTGGGGGTTTCGATTTTTTTATCGTTCAGTACTTTCTGAATATCACCATAAGAAATACTGGTTTTATGATTTTTTTTCGTCAGTTTAAAGGTTACGCTAGTAATAATGTATTTTTCTTTACCTTCATTTTTGAAGATTGAATTTCGGTACTCAAAAGCGCATTCGACTTTCGTGAATTCTTTTTCTTTTAAAGTTTCAATTTCAACGGTATTACAACTTTCAAAAGTATCCTTCAGTTCTACTCCGTAAGCCCCAATATTCTGGATGGGCGCTGTACCAACGTTTCCGGGAATAAGCGACAGGTTTTCCAAACCACCAAAATCATTCGCAATACAATACTGAACAAACTCGTGCCAGTTTTCACCAGCCATAGCTTTTACCAAAACTTCAGTTTCGGTTTCTTTTAGAATTTCAATTCCTTTTATATTAATGTGAAGCACAAACGCATCCAAATTACCTGTAAGCAACATATTGCTGCCACCACCCAGAATAAAAAGTCTTTCCGAAGTTTTTAGGGAAAGAGCTTGTTTCAGTTCTTCAATAGTTGTAACCGAAACAAAATAGTGTGCCTTGCAGTCTATGCCAAAGGTATTTAAGTTTTTAAGCGATTTGTTTTCTTCAACCCGCATTAATCCTTGTATTTCTGAAGCGCTATTTTTAAGATTTCAACGGCTCTGATTAAGCTTTCTTTTTTCAAAACGTAAGCAATTCGAACTTGGTTTAGACCAACCCCAGGGCTTGAATAAAAACCTGCTGCAGGAGCAACCATAATGGTTTCTCCATTATCATCAAATTCTTCCAAAAGCCACTGTGCGAAAGCATCACTGTTTTTTACGGGAAGTTGTACAATGCAGTAAAATGCACCTTTTGGTTCGCCCACTTGAACGCCGGGAATGGCTTTTAGAGCAGCAACCAAGGTATTTCTGCGGTCTTGATACTCAGTGATTACTTCGTCAAAATAACTTTGTGGGGTTTGCAGTGCAGCTTCACTCGCAATCTGTGCAAATGTAGGAGGGCTTAAACGGGCTTGTGCAAACTTTAAAGCAGTGGCGATAACCTGTTTGTTTTTTGAAACCAAACAACCAATGCGCGCACCGCACATGCTGTATCTTTTTGAAACCGAATCTATAATGATTCCGTTTTCGGCCATACTCTCTTCTTCAAGGATGGAGTAGTGTTTGTATCCGTCATAAGTAAATTCTCTATAAACCTCATCAGCCACCAAAAACAAGTCGTGATTTTTTACAATTTTTGCTAAGGTTTGTATTTCTTCTTTTGAATATAGGTAACCTGTAGGGTTTCCAGGGTTACATATAAGAATTGCCTTTGTTTTTGGCGTAATCAACTTTTCAAATTCTGAAATAGGAGGCAAGGCAAAATTGTCTTCAATTTTCGAAATAACGGGAACAATCTTTACTCCGGAAGCGGTTGCAAAACCATTGTAGTTAGCATAAAAAGGTTCGGGAATAATTATTTCATCGTCAACATCGGCAATACTTCCCATGGCAAATAGAAGTGCTTCACTTCCGCCTGTAGTTACAATAATATCATTCGCCTCAACAGGAATATTGTTTTTATGATAATACTTTGCAATTTTTTCACGGTATTCTTGCGAACCCTCAGATCGGGTATAAGCAAGAATTTCCAGATGGTGGTGCGAAACAGCATCCATCGCAATTTCTGGCGATTTAATATCTGGCTGACCAATGTTGAGGTGATAAACAGTTTTATTCGCTTTATAAGCTTTTTCGGCATAAGGAACCAGTTTGCGGATAGGTGATTCCGGCATATTTTTTCCTTTGTTTGAAACTGAAGGCATATTAAATTTGTTTGTGGCAAAGTTGCAAAATATATTTTATAATTCCATTGTGCCTATAGCAACATTCGCCTTTTTTTTATATCTTCAAGTCTATTCAAAATAATTATAAAAATTTTGCGAAAACTTATATTTTTTCTGACATTTTTTTGTTTTTCAGCTTCGTTAATTGCACAACCAGGCTTTTTTTTGCAAAACAGCAAAAAGAAGACCCGAATTCCTTTTAAATTGGTTAACAATTTGCCTATTGTTGAGGTGGAAATCAATGGAACACCACTTTCTTTTATTCTTGATACGGGTGTTAAATCCACTATTCTTTTTAGTTTGGAAGCCACAGATAGCATCCAATTTCGGAACACATCACCAATACTCTTGCAGGGTCTGGGTTCAGGAGGAACGGTTGAAGCTTTAAAAAGTTTGAACAATAAAGTGAAAGTTGGCAAAGCAATCGATTGGAACCACTCAATCTACATAATATTTGATAGCTCGCTAAATTTTTCTCCACGGATGGGCATTCCAATCCACGGTATTTTGGGGAATGATTTTTTTCAAAATTTTATTGTTAAAATTAATTATTCTTCACAGGTAATAACCGTTTATGCCCCAGAAAAATATTCTTTAAAACCTTGTAAAAAATGCGAAGATTTGCCTTTGAATTTTGTGGGAAGCAAACCTTATATTTCTTTAAAAGTTTCTTCTGAAGAAAATCAAGAAGATGTAAAATTGCTTGTAGATTCTGGTTCTAGTGATGTGATTTGGCTTTTTGATCATGACTATTTTATTAAAGAATCTCCAAAAAATTATTTTAAAGACTTTTTAGGGTTGGGTCTCAGTGGAAATATTTTTGGTAAACGTGCCCGAATTCCGGAACTTATAGTGGGCAAATACCATTTAAAAGATGTGAATACCTCATTTCCTGAAGAAGATGCAATATCAAGAGCGCGCTATTACGAGGATCGAGACGGCAGTGTTGGCGGTGGGCTTCTAAGTAGGTTTACCGTTACTTTCGATTATGGAAATAAATTGGTTCGTTTTAAGAAGAATAGTAAATTCAATGATCCCTTTAATTACAATATGAGTGGATTAACACTTGAGCACGAGGGGATGGAACTTGTGAAAGAGAGACAGCGGGCTCCTGTCTTTTCAGATAGAGCGAACCAGAATGATAATTTTACAAGAAACAGTGTATCAATAACCACTGAAGTTCATTTTTCACTGGTTCCAAAATATGTTGTAGCCGATGTTCGTGAAGGTTCCCCGGCTGCCTTGGCTGGAATTGAAAAAGGCGATGAAGTAATAAGTATCAATGGAAAACCTAGTTATCAATACGAA
>JAGQYZ010000171.1 GCA_020435865.1 Aequorivita sp.
GGTTAAAATACATCGACCACATGGTTGGAAATGTGGGTTGGAATGAAATGAATATTTGGGTAAAATGGTATGAAGACGTGATGGGTTTTGTAAATTTCCTATCGTTTGATGACAAGCAAATTCACACCGAATATTCGGCTTTGATGAGCAAGGTGATGAGTAATGGAAATGGCCGAATTAAGTTTCCAATAAATGAACCAGCCAAAGGGATAAAAAAATCGCAAATTGAAGAATATCTAGATTTTTACGAAGATTCCGGCGTACAGCATTTAGCCGTTGCAACGGACGATATTATAAAAACCGTGAGCCAGTTGAAGGAACGCGGGATAGAATTTTTACCGCCACCGCCACAAGCCTATTATGATGACATTCCACGCCGTTTGGGCAATCACATGAAAATGATGAAGGAAGACATCAATGAGCTAAAAAACCTTTCTATAATGATAGATGCCGACGAAGAAGGTTATTTACTACAAATATTCACAAAACCTTTGGAAGACCGTCCAACACTGTTTTTTGAAATCATCCAACGGATGGGAGCAAAAGGCTTTGGCGCAGGAAACTTTAAAGCTCTTTTTGAATCCATAGAGCGCGAGCAAGCACAGCGCGGAACTTTATAAAATGTAACATTTATAAAACCCCATCGTCTTAAGAATTGGGGTTTTATTTTTTTTGGAATGGTAGTTGTAAATTTAAAACCCTAAATTCCCTAAGTCATAATCTATGAAAAAGCTGCTTACGCTTTTATTGCTTATTGGTAATATATTTTTCTTTTCTGCACAAGAAAGAGCTTACGGTGATGGCGAATTTTTCAAATTCCGTGTGCATTATGGTTTTGTAACCGCAGGTTATGCAACACTCAAGGTAGAGGATGCTTCCATAAACGGAAAGGATGTTTTTCATGTGCATGGGTTTGGTGAAACGGTGGGGCTATCAAAATGGTTTTTTGAAGTTGAAGATGATTACCAATCCTATATAGATAAACAAAAGAATATTCCCTATCGTTTTATCCGCAAAATTAATGAAGGCGGTTACACAAAGGATATTCAAATTGATTTTAATCATACAAGTAATAAAGCCACTGTAAACGACAAAAAGCATAATGAAATAACAGTGCTTTCATTTCCTAGTGAAACACAGGATATGATTTCGGCGTTTTATTATCTCCGGAACCAATTGGACACTGAAAATCTAAAAACTGGAGACGTAGTTGAGATGAATATGTTTTTTGATAAAGAAAATTACAAATTCAGGTTAAAATTCCTTGGAAAAGAAGTTTTAGATACTAATTTTGGCCGCGTTCGCACGTTGATTTTTAGACCTTATGTTCAATCGGGTCGTGTTTTTAAGGAAAAAGAGAGTCTAACTGTCTGGATAAGTGACGATAAAAACAAAATACCGTTGCTGGTAAAGGCAGATTTGGCCGTAGGTTCCTTAAAAGCAACCTTGACTGAATTTAAAGGATTGCAACACTCTTTTAAAATATTGGCAGATTAATATAATACCGAAAACTCCCCCACATTGAAGAAATTAATTTTAGTAACATTATCGCTTATTCTGTTTACCACTGCATGTAAAAATACAAAAGAAGATTTGGCCACTACTAATAGCGTGGTTGAAGAACCAATAGTTGAGCAATATGGTTATGTTTTAAA
>JAGQYZ010000008.1 GCA_020435865.1 Aequorivita sp.
ATAATCGCCATAATCATGATTCCCCAAAATTGAAAAGACACCTTGTGGCGCTTTCAAGGTTGAAAAAAGAGCTTTCCAATCCTTCATTTCATCGACTATATTATTGACTAAGTCACCAGTGAATAGAATTACATCGCTTTGTTGCTGATTGATAAGGTTCACTGCATATTCCACTTTATTGTGGTTGTCAAAACTGCCGCTATGTATATCACTTATTTGTGTAAGTGTAAAGCCATCAAATTCATCTGGAAGATCGTCAAATTCCAGCGCATATTTTAATACTTTATAATTGTATTTTCCTTGAACCATTCCATAAATAAGTGATGCAAAAGGAATTGCGGCAATTCCCAAAGCAATAGTGCTGACAAACTTTCTTCGCGAAGGCATATAAAATGATTGATCGCTGCCAGCAACTTTCATAAAAATGCCGACAAAAAACCGAGCAGTATCTTCACCAAACATAAAGATGACGATCAATAGTTTTGGTACAAAAACAGCGAGAAAAATTCCGAAGAAGTACATTTTTGGAGGTTCCATCATTTTTGACGAACCAAAAAAAGAAAGCTCATAAATCAACCCAGCTAAAACCGCAAGTGAAATAAAAACATATAAACCTTGCAACAACGGATTTTTTGTGAGTGTTTTTATAGCCTGAAAGGCATAAATATCAACAAGAATGTAAATAACAATAAAAATGAACCAGCGCATAGATATAATAATTTTTAAAGGTAGTAAGTTTCAAAAAATTGAAACGTTCCTTCACTTTATTTTAACGGTTTTAGTATCTTTTCAAAATATTTTTTTGAAATGCGAAAACCCCTATCACTATTCTTTTTTCTTTTCTCTATTTTCTGTTTTTCTCAAGAAAATATTTCTACAGAAAAACTAACCAATTATGTAAACACTTTCATTGGAACTGGTGGCCACGGGCATACCTATCCAGGCGCAACAATGCCGTTTGGGATGATGCAATTGAGCCCAGATACGCGTTTGGAAGGTTGGGATGGCTGTAGCGGATATCACTACAGCGACGAATATATCTACGGATTTTCGCATACACATTTAAGCGGGACAGGCATTAGCGATTATGGCGATGTGCTTTTAATGCCTTCAAATGCAATAAATTTCAACAACGGTGCTGATGGTAAAAACGGCTATCGCGCACATTTTTCGCACGAAAACGAAACTGCTTCTCCGGGTTATTACAAAGTTTTGTTGGATGAAATGAATATTGAAGTGGAACTCACAGTTTCAAAGAGAAGTGGCATTCATCATTACACCTTTCCGAAGAATTCAAAACAAGTCGTCATTTTGGATCTCGAACATCGCGACAAGGTTTTGAGTTCAGAAATTAATATTATTTCCAATACCGAGATTTCTGGTCACCGTCATTCTGAAGCTTGGGCAAAAGACCAGCGACTTTTTTACAATATCCAATTTTCACGCGCTTATAAAAATGTAACTTATCTAAATGATAAAACAGACGGCGAAAAAGTAAAAGCTGCTTTTGAGTTTGACTCTTCTGAAAAAAACGAACTTTTTGTGATGGTGGGCATTTCAGCAGTTGATGAAGCCGGCGCGAAGAAAAATCTGGAAGCTGAAATTGGCAATAAGTCTTTTCAGCAAATAAAAACCGAAGCTGAAACTGCGTGGGAAAAACAACTGGAAAAAATAGTTGTTGAAACTTCAAACATAGACCAAAAAACCATTTTTTACAGCGCACTTTACCATACAATGATTGCTCCAAATTTGTATCAAGATGTTGATGGCCGTTACCGCGGAATGGATTTAAAAATCCACCAGTCCAACGATTTTGAAAATTATACCGTTTTTTCACTTTGGGATACCTATCGTGCCGCACATCCACTTTATACAATAATTGAAAAAGAACGAACTACCCATTTCATAAATTCGCTTTTGACGAAATATGACGATGGCGGAATCCTTCCAATCTGGCCATTGGCAGGTAATTACACTTGGTGTATGGTTGGCTATCACGCTGCGCCGGTAATTGCAGATGCCTTTTTAAAGGGAATTCGTGGTTTTGATTCCGAAGAAGCGCTACAAGCAATGAAGCACAGCGCGATGCAAGACAAATTGGGATTGAAAAGTTATAAGGAATTTGGTTTTATTCCCGTAGAAGATGAAAGCGAATCAGTATCAAAAACATTGGAATATGCCTATGATGATTGGACGATTGCACAAATGGCGAAAGCGATGGGGAAAATGGACGATTACAAACTGTTTTCTGAAAGGGCCCAGAATTACAAAAACGTATTTGATCCCGAAACCAAATTTATGCGCGGGCGTTTCAGAAATACATGGTTTGCGCCTTTTGACCCATACGAAGTGAATTTCAACTACACCGAAGCAAATTCGTGGCAGTATAGTTTTTACGCTCCCCAAGATATTTCCGGCCTCATAAATTTAATGGGCGGAAAGGCAGGATTTGAAAATCAGCTCGATAATCTTTTTACTGCAAAAAAGGAAACTTCCGGTCGTGAGCAAGCCGATATTACCGGCCTCATTGGTCAGTACGCCCACGGAAATGAACCGAGCCACCATATGGCCTATCTCTATAATTTCGTTAACAAACCTGCAAAGACGCAGGAAAAAGTCCACCAAATTTTGAATGAAATGTACCAAAACGCACCCGACGGAATTTCGGGAAACGAGGATTGCGGGCAAATGAGCGCGTGGTATGTATTCAGTGCAATGGGCTTTTATCCGGTAACGCCAACGAGTAATCAATACATAATCGGAACACCTTTGTTTGAAAAGGCTACAATCAATTTGGAAGACGGAAAAAAGTTTAAAATTGAAGCTGAAAATCTTTCTGATACAAACAAATATATAGCTTCCGTAAAACTGAACGGAAAAAATTTAAACCGAAGCTTTCTCAATCATTCTGAAATAATGGATGGTGGAAAATTAGTTTTTAAAATGACGGATAAACCTTCAACTTGGGCAACAAAAGATACAGAAATTCCAAAAACAGAAATCACTAAAAATTTGATTCTTCCTGCACCATTTATTGCGAAAGGCGATGTTGCTTTTAAAAATAAAACTGAAATTTCGCTTGGAGTTGCTTCAGAAAATGCTGAAATTTTTTATTCTTTGAACAATTCAAAATTCAAAAAATACACTAACCCTTTTTCAATTTCCACAGAAACAGAATTTAAAACATATTCGAAAAAAGACAATTCAAAAAGCGAAATTCTCGCTACACATTTCTACAAAATAGACCCTAACCTCAGCATAAAACTGGAAACCGAATACGCCAACCAATACAATGGTGGCGGCAACGATGCTTTGATTGATGGCGTTCACGGCGCAATCGATTTTAGAACAGGTGCCTGGCAGGGGTATCACGATAAAGATTTAAAGGCGACTGTGGATTTAGGCTCTTCAAAAGAAGTGAAGACCGTTTCAGTAAATTTTATGCAAGACCAACGTGCTTGGATTTTTTATCCTTCGGAAGTTTACTGTGCCGTTTCAGAAAATGGAATCGATTATACTGAATTGCCCATTCAAAAAATACATTCCGAAATACCTTCAGAAGATGCAGAAATAAAAACCATTAGATTCGAAATAAATAAGAATATTCAATACATAAAAATCAAAGCAAAAAACTTCGGCGACCTCCCGAAAGGACATTTGGGGTATGGCGGAAAGGCTTGGCTTTTTGTAGATGAAATAAGCCCCCTAACCCCCGAAGGGAAAACTAAAAACTGAACAGATAAATTCAAATTATAATTTTAAAAATGCTTAAAAAACTGTTTTTTACCATTGCAATTTTAAGTTGCTTAAACACTTTCGCACAAACCACGGATTACACCCAATTCGTAAACCCATTTATCGGCACGGACAAGATGGGGCACACCTTTCCGGGTGCTACTGCTCCGTTCGGAATGGTACAATTGAGTCCGCAAACGAATGTACAAACGATGTATAAAGCCGATGGAAGCTACAACCCGAAAACCTATGAATACTGCGCAGGTTACCAATATGCGGATTCAACAATTATTGGGTTTTCACACACTAATTTCAGTGGGACTGGACATTCCGATTTGGGGGATTTTCTGGTAATGCCAACGGTTGGAAAATTAATTTTGGATCCGCTGAAAACCGAAAGCGGTGCAAAAGGATTTATTTCAACTTTCTCACACAAAAATGAAATGGCTTCGCCGGGTTATTATAAAGTGAAATTAGATGATTATAACATAACCGCAGAACTTACCGCCAGTGAGCGTGTGGGTTTTCATCAATACACGTTTCCGAAAAGTGATGAAGCACACATCATTCTCGATATGGTTTACAACGTTTATGGTTATGACGATAAAAATGTTTGGACGTTCGTTCGCGTTGAAAATGATTCTACCGTAACGGGGTATCGACAAACCCATGGTTGGGCTCGCACCAGAACAGTTTATTTTGCTATGGAATTTTCAAAACCCTTTAAAAGTTACGGTCATAAAAAATATGACAAAGCCAAATACAACGGATTTTACAGAAAATTCAACGAAGCCGAAAATTTCCCCGAAATGGCAGGTAAGGAAATTCGGGCCTATTTCAATTTTGATACTGAGGAAAACGAAAAGATTGCAATAAAATTTGCGCTTTCATCGGTAAGTACGGAAGGTGCAATGAAAAATTTGAAAGCAGAAATTCCGCATTGGGATTTTGAAAAAACCAAAGCCGAAACCCAGCAAAAATGGAACAAAGAGCTTTCAAAAATTGAAGTGAAATCCATCACTCCCGAAGATAAAATCAGTTTTTACACCGCGCTTTATCACACAATGCTTAGTCCCATAATTTATGAAGATGTTGATGGGAAATATCGCGGTTTGGACCAAAATACTCACACTTCCGATGGATTTACAAATTACACCATTTTTTCGCTGTGGGATACCTATCGGGCACTGCATCCGCTTTTCAATATAATCCACCCAAAGCGGAACAATGATATGATTAAAAGTATGCTCGCGCACCACGACCAAAGCGTACACAACATGCTTCCCATTTGGAGCCATTACGCCAATGAAAATTGGTGTATGATTGGTTATCACGCCACATCGGTGATTGCCGATGCGGTAGCGAAAAATGTGGGTGATTTCGATAAAAACCATGCTTTGGAAGCTGCAGTAAATACTTCAAACGTCGATTATTTTGATGGCGTAGGCGATTACAAAAAAATGGGGTTTGTGCCCGAGGACAAAAGCAGTTCGTCGGTTTCAAAAACCTTGGAATATGCTTATGACGATTGGTGCATTGCGCAAATCGCAAAAAGTGTTGGCAATACCGAAGTTGAAAAGGAATATCTGTCACGTTCAGAAAATTTCAAAAATTTGTACGACCCAAAAATTGGCTATATGCGACCAAAACTTAGCGATGGAAAATTCAGAAAAGAATTTGATCCGCTGGATACACATGGCCAAGGTTTTATTGAAGGAAATGCCTGGAATTATGGGCTTTATGTGCCTCAAAATTTAGATGAAATGGTACAAATGATGGGCGGAAAAGAACGTTTCAGCAAACATTTGGATTCTCTTTTCACAATGGAACTTGACGATAAATACATCGAAAAAAATGA
>JAGQYZ010000172.1:0-2431 GCA_020435865.1 Aequorivita sp.
TTTGTTAATTTGGGATTTGTTAATTCGACAGTGCAGTGAACGGAGAACAGAGAATAGAGAATAGAGAACCGATAACTACAAACATCCATCTACAAGGTTTTTTGGAAAAAAGGATTTCACATCAAAAACAACAGAAGGGGACGCTTTGTGGTTTTCTAATTTAAAATCTGAAAATTCTTTATGCCCGACTGCCAAAATAATAGCTTCATAATTTTCTTTTAGTTGGGATTCATCGCTTAACAATCGCAACCCAAACTCATTGGAAACTTCGGCAGCTTTTGCCCAAGGATCATATACATCTACATTGAGGTTGTATTTTCGCAATTGTTCTATAACGTCTATTACTTTACTGTTACGAATGTCTGGACAGTTTTCTTTAAAAGTAACACCCAAAACAAGCACATGTCCTCCTTTTACCTTACATTCTTTTTGAATCATTAATCGAACGACCTCTTGGGCCACATAGTTGCCCATGCCATCGTTCATTCTTCTTCCAGCCAAAATAATCTCTGGGTTGTAGCCTTCTTCTTGCGCTTTTTGAGCTAAATAATATGGGTCCACACCTATGCAATGCCCGCCAACAAGCCCCGGGGTAAATTTTAAAAAATTCCATTTGGTACCAGCAGCTTCCAAAACATCCTGGGTATCAATATGCAACAGCCTGAATATTTTGGAAAGCTCGTTCACAAAGGCAATGTTAATGTCGCGTTGCGAATTCTCAATAACCTTTGCCGCTTCCGCTACTTTTATGGAGGGTGCCAAATGGGTTCCAGCAGTAATTATTGAGGCATAAAGTTCATCAATATACTTTGCAGCTTTGGGCGTGGAGCCAGAAGTAACTTTTAAAATCTTGGTAACTGTATGTTGCTTATCCCCCGGATTGATTCGTTCTGGAGAATAACCTGCGTAAAAGTCTTTATTGAACGTAAGGTTTGCATGCTCCTCCAAAATTGGAACGCAAATATCTTCCGTTACTCCTGGATATACTGTGGATTCATATATTACCACATCGCCTTCTTTCAAAAATTTCCCAACCGTTTCACTTGCTTTTTGCAAAGGGATCAAAACGGGTTGGTTGTATTTGTTGGTTGGTGTTGGCACGGTTACAATAAACACAGTGGCATCGGCTATTTTTGAAGCCTCATTAGTAACTGTAAGGCCTGAACTATCGGTTTGCTTTAATGCTTTTTTAAGCTCTTCTGAAGAAAGTTCCAATGTATTATCAACCCCTTGTTGTAATTGATTGATACGTTCCGAATTAATATCGAAACCGATTACTTTATATTTTTCAGCGAAAGTGGCGGCAAGCGGCAAACCTACATATCCAAGACCGATTATTGCAATTGTGGGATTTTGTTTCATGCTATTGATACTTATGTATTTTGAAGACAATCTGTTTATTTGGCGGCAAAATTACGGGTTTTCTTGTGATTTTTGGGTGTAAAATTTATTCGATTGCAGTACTCCACTCACAATTACCACAGCACATTGAACAAAAAGTCATTGCGAGGGAGTAACCGAAGCAATCTTATGAAAAAAGTCTCCAACTTGAATAAAACTATTCATACCAGCCCTTCGACAAATCCTTCCAATCTGGATTCATCTCATTAATAAGTTTCTCTTTTTTCATTCTATTGCCGGATTTTATCTTTTTTTCAAAAGCAATAGCTTCAATCATACTTGGGAATTCTCTATAGAAAACTAATTTATCACAATTATAACGGCTTGTGAAGCCATTATAGTGTTTGTCCTTATGTTGTTTAATCCGATTAATAATATTCGAAGTAACCCCAGTATAAAGAATTTTGTTATATCTGTTGGTGGTCATGTAAACATTAGGAACTTTCATACCTATAGTATTTGATTAGAGTCAAACCCCAATGACGATAGGAACACACCCAATAAGATTGCTTCGCTGTGCTCGCAATGACGGTACTGCATTAAACTATAGGCGTACAATCTGGAATTGCTTCACTTTGCTTGTTATGACTTATTTCTTCCTAAAAAATTTCTTCACGCTATCCAAAAGAGTGGGTGGTTTTACCTTTTCGTGGTAGCCATTGCTATAGTTACCATAGCCACCATAGCCATAGCCATAACCGTATCCATAACCATAGCCATAACCTCTACCCGATTTCTCAACATAGTCATTTAGAACAATGCTTATATGTTTTACTTCCCCTGTTTTATATTTTTCATTTACGAAAGCCAACATATTTCTATGCGTATAGTTGAAACGCACCATATAGAGCGTAGCGTCCACATGCTTAATAAGTTCTAGGGAATCTGAAACCAATCCTAGTGGCGGCGAATCGAGGATGATATAATCGTAGCGTTCTTTTAGTTTATCTATTAGTTCGTCCAGTTTTTCGCTGATCAATAATTCGGAAGGATTTGGAGGGATGGGGCCAGAAGTAATGACGTCCAAATG
>JAGQYZ010000172.1:2506-2763 GCA_020435865.1 Aequorivita sp.
GAATTATTGATATTGAAATCGCCAAATATTTTTGGTTTCCGAAGGTCAAGACCAACCAGAACGGTTTTTTTCTCACTTAAAGCAAAAACCGATGCCAGGTTGATGGAACAAAAGGTTTTTCCTTCTCCACTCACAGAACTAGTAACGAGCACTGTTTTAGCACCCTTTATCCCTTGCTTTTTATATATGAATTGGAGGCTGGAGCGCAAAGCCCTAAATGCTTCAGCTATTGCAGATTTTGGTTTGGTAAGCACCAC
>JAGQYZ010000173.1 GCA_020435865.1 Aequorivita sp.
TCTCTTTAGGCTTCTTCATCATTGGCCATTGTTTCTTATTTCTTTGGCCATTGCCTTTTCAATTACTTATTATATCAATGTCCGCAAGTTACCCATATACCAAATGGAGAATTTGGTTTCTATCAAGGATGACCAAAACCCTTTTTTTACCACTAATACCAGCCTCACTTTTAACTGGGGAGGAACTACCGATAAAGTAAACACGGCAATTATTACGTTGCAGTCGCGTTCACACAACGAAAAAGTGGTGGAGCGTCTTCAATATTATATGGATTATCAGCGGGAAGGAAAATACAGCAGGGTAAACGCATATAAACACACACCTTTTTTTGTGGATGTGGACACAACCAAAGCACAAATACTGAACAAGGAGCTAAAAATTGTTTTTAAAGACTCTGTAAATTTTAATTTAAGTGTGTCCTTTGAAGAAAGTGGCAATATTACACTGCAAAATTATTTCTCAAAAGAAAAGTCGACTAAATATGTTGATGCAGGTAAGTTTTCTCAGGATTTTAAAATCGGGCAACATATATCCCTTCCTTTTTTCAGTGGTACTTTTATGCCCAATCCGGATATGATTTCAAAGCCAGGAACACCCTATTATATTGTTTTTAGGAACTATGACGGAATTGTAAAAAAATATCTCGACATCCGCGTTGACCCCGAAAGTAAAGGTTCTTCCGTCTTAAGGATGAGGCTTACTGGAAATAACAAAGCAGAACTCGTGGACTACTTGAATACCTCCGTAGAGGTGTTAAGTGAAGATATGTTGGAACGCAAAAACCTCTTCGCCACCAAGACCATAAAATTTATTGATAGCAGCCTTGCTATAAAATCCTCGGAGCTTTCTAATGTGGAAGATGAGTTGAACCAATTCAAAAACAAAAATGCCATCTTCAACCTGGAGAGTGAAGGGTCCGAAATAAATAATAAATTGAATGCCTTGGATCTTCGTAAAGAAGCTGTGAACCGCGAACTTAATTATTTTAATTCCCTTCAGGACTACCTTGTAAATCGCTCCGATTATAGAGATGTGCCAGCACCATCTGTGGCAGGAATTTCAGAAGCGAGTGTTATTAGTGGCGTTGGTAAAATAGTTGCACTTGCCCAAGAACGGAACAAACTTCAGTATTCCTTTAAGGAAGGCGCTCCGGTTTTCAGTGATATAGACAGGCAAATTGATGCTGTAAAAACGGTCTTATTGGAAAATATTCGTTCTTCAAAAAGCCTGAAAAATCAAGAGCTTAGCTCCATCAATAGTGATATTGGCCGTTACGAGGGCGAAATAAGGAAACTTCCAAAAGAACAACAAGACCTTCTTAATATTGAGCGTCGTTATAATCTGAGTCAAGGTACCTATAACTTGTTTTTGGCAAAAAGGAGTGAAGCTGGCTTGGTAAAAGCTGCCAACGTGAGCGATGTGATGATTATTGACCAGGCAAAAGATACGGGTGGCGGGCAAATTGGCCCCAATACGCAACTAAATTATATGATGGCCGGGTTGCTTGGGCTTTTCATTCCGTTGCTTTTTGTGTTTGTGCGCGTATTTTTTGATACCAAAATCAGTAATGTTAAGGATTTGGAACGGATTACACCCATCCCGTTGCTTGGTGTCCTAGGAAAAAGCCATGTAGACAATAACCTCGTGGTGCTTACCAAACCAAAATCTG
>JAGQYZ010000174.1 GCA_020435865.1 Aequorivita sp.
ATGCCCATAATGCCTGCATAAAATGGATATTGATATAAAATCCCAGAAATATTATTACTTGAGCGTTTCATCGCAATCACATATCGCATAGGTGTTTTATGTAATGCCAATCCAATTATCAAGAAAATGAAAATCATGATGTTAAAATTCAATTGAAAACCATGTGTGTAAAAGTGATAGATTATATAAGTGAATCCCATCAGCACAATAAAAATTTGAAGAATAATACCATTGTTCAATCTATCGGAAATGGTTTTGTATGATAAATTCATGCTTAAGGCTTCGTCTTTTATTGAAAGCTTTTTTTTCTCCGTTTTGTCTTCCAACATATCACCCAATTGTTTAATGTTTTTCGTTTTCGGAATAAGGAGAATAATCATCAAAGGTGCGAAGATTAAATAGAGAACCATTATGGCAATATTTAAAGCTGAACCCAATGTAAATGAAGTTGGAATAATATCTGACACAACCCCGGCTTCGATTAAATAATTTTTATCAGTGCCCAACAACAGTGGAATGGAACTAGAAAGGCCTGTTACCCAACTGCCACCACTAAAATATACGCAGGCCACTAAAAAAGGATAATTGACACCCTTGATTCGAATGGCTAATTCTCTGGCTAACACACAGGTAATAACAATCCAACCAAAGCTGATGAGCGATAATACAGCGCCAATAAAAACTACGAAAAAATAGACTTGCCTAGGTGTTTTAACAAAACCTGTGAGTTTATCAATACCTTTATTAACAATGGGTGACAAGGCAATAGCAAATCCGGTGATGATAATTAATACAATTTGCATCCCGAACTCTAGCAATGACCAAAAACCATCATACCAAGCTTGAATGATTTTTATTGGTGTAGCCTCCAACCAAGCAAATGCTATTATTCCAGTTATTAGTGTAAGTAACATTGCAAAAACGAATGCATTTGGCATGTATTTTTGAAATAAAACTGTACAGTTTTCTCCGAGCTTCGTTAGCATGGTTTTTTAATTTTTGGTTAGTTAGTATTTAGTTTGTGCTCAAAAGGAGCCATCATTTACATCTTTTATAAATTTTATCAATCCTGTAAAATAATTTTCCGGATCATCATATTGGGAAACGTGACCAGCGTTTACGGTCAGGCTTCTTCCATTTTGAACTTCAGTGCTCATCCATTCCATATATTTTGGATCCATAGTGTCGTATTTTCCACCAATCATTAATGTGGGGACGGTCAATTCCTTCAATCTATCGGAAACATCCCAGCCTTTTAATGTTGCATTTCCGGTTACACCAAATTCGCTATACCCTTGCATATAGATGTAAATATTTGGATTGAGGTGCGAAAAGGCGCGATTGATGAACTCGGGCCATTCATCCAAGGGTTTCCGTAGAATGTGTTCTGTGTAATAATGGTTCATCACCAGCTCGGCATATCGGGGATTTGAAAAATCCGCTTTAGCTTCCAATTCCTTAATTTCTTTATAGACTTCTGGGGGAAGTTGAGCTCCCAATACTTCGGCATATTTTTCATATTCCGGAATGCTTGCCATCATGTTTGAAATAATCAAACCTTTCAAATTGTCTTGATATTTCAGGGCATATTCCATTGCCAAAATTCCACCCCATGATTGGCCGAGCAGATAGAAGTTGTCTTTATCTAAATGTAAAGCTTTACGAACCTGTTCCACTTCCTCTACAAAATGTTGGGTGGTCCAAAGTGTGGAATCGTTTGGTTTGTCGCTGTAATAGCTATCCAGCTGGTCATAATAGATATATTCAATTTCTGCATTTGGCAGATAGCCGTCAAAGTTTTCAAAGAATTCGTGCGTACCACCGGGCCCGCCGTGTAGCAAGAGAACCTTCATTTTTGGATTGTTGCCCATCCGTTTTGTCCAAACATTAAAAGTGCCTTTTGGCGTTGTAATCGGAATCATTTTGATGCCGCCCGTTATTTGGTCATCGGTATTGGAGTAATCGAAATAACTAGATTTACAGTCGGTATCAGCCTTTGCTGTTTCTTGCTTTTCGGCACAACTTAAAAGAAGGCTTACCGATATGAATAGTAGGTAAATTGTTTTTTTCATTGTGGTTGTTTTTAGGTTAGTTGGTTTCATTAGCTTTTAAAACCCGTAGCAGATTTTCACCAAGAATTTTATCGATATCTTTTTCGCTATAGCCTTTTTCCAATAATGCTTTTGTAATCTTAGGATAATCGGTAACATCGTCCAACTGTTTTGGTGGTAGAAAAATGCCATCAAAATCAGAACCGATGCCCACATAATCCACGCCTACCAAATTGATGACGTATTCAATATGTTGAATAACAAAATCGAAAGGTGCGCGAAGCTGTTGGGATTCATCTGCATATTTTATGTAGATACTTTCTTGTGCGATAAATGGATTCATCCCAGCTTGCGTTAATGAATCTATTTCGGTTTTGTGTTTTTCCAGAAATGCACTTTCCCTTGCATCCACAGATGGATCTATAAATCCCGAGTTAAAATTTATCTGAATTACACCCCCATTTTTGGCAATGGCTTTAATTTGATCGTCCTTTAAATTTCGCTTATGCGGGCAGAGGGAATAGACGGAACTATGTGAAGCGATGATGGGTTTTGTAGTCGTTGAAATCACATCCCAAAAGGTTTGCTCCCCAACGTGCGAAACATCTACTAACATTCCCAAACTGTTCATTTTTTGAACTACTTGTTCGCCAAAAGCAGTAAGCCCTTTTTTACCTTCAGAATTTTTTGCGCCTTCGGGATTGGTTTCGTCGGCAGCGCTTGTTGCCCAAGGAGTAGAATTGTTCCACGTAAGTGTGATATAACGAACACCGCGATTGTAAAGCACTTCAAGTTTGCCTAAATCATCCTCAAATTGATGACCGCCTTCCAAACCTACCAAAGCTGCAATCTTCTTCTGATTAACAGCTTTTAGAAGTTCTTTTGAATTGGCGACTTTCACGATTTTATCAGGATTTCGTTTTATAACGGCATCCAAACTATCTATTTGACGATTGGCATAATTATAAGGATTGAGCTGGTTACCATCGCTCCAAACCGAAAAGAACTGCACATCTACGCCACCTTCCTTCATCCTGTTGAGGTCACTGTGGGTTTTGCCTTTTATATCGGTGTCGAAAACAAAATTCTTCTCCATGGTTTGGGTTAGAAAATCATTGTGGGTGTCCACCAATATAGCTTTATTGTGGATTTTTTGATAGTCCTGGGCACTTAGTTGAAGCGTTGCGATTAAGCTGAAGAATAGTAATTTCCTTTTCATAATATAGTTATTGATTGTTAGCTTTTTCTCATTTAGAAAGTTTTTGTCGGACGTTTTTAAAGAGTTTAATCATTTGTTCAATTCGGTTTTAATTAAAACAATTAAATGCTTAATTTCTGTATCCAGATTTTCTCGATAATTAATCACATCTTGGGTAAAGGTCAATTTCATTCCCAAGAGATTTCTAACTCTTTTAATTTTTAATAAATCTTCATAGTTGTTTTTTGGCTCGCTTTCAATATTAATAGTAGGTATGTTGGATTTTATTAACGGAATGAAATTTATATCGTTTTCCAAAATATCATCTACTCGAATTTGATGGACACTTAATCGGTCTGCAAGTATATCGTTGAGCCTCTTTAGACGAAATTCCAATTCTGTAAACTTTTCATTTATTTTTTTGCTTTTAATTAAACTCAGCTTATTGGTGTTTTTTAAATTGTTATAAGCATTAAAAGTTGGCTGGTCGCTGTTTAAGTCCCATACTGCACTTACAAAAATTGAATCGGGAATTAATGAAGCGTTTGTTGAAGGATGGTTTGAATCAATTCTAAGAATTCGTATAAGTCTTACTTTTAAAGTGTCTTCTTCAGAAATCAATTCTTCTGACTGCTTTTTTGCTACACTTAGATTTTCTAATAAACTTTCTAAAACTGCTTTTCCCTCATTGGCATCTTTTCTATTTTGATTCCAATTATTGATACTCAACGCTATCAAAATACCTATTACCACAAGAATGATTTCGCCTATGGCATATTTGAGATAGTTGGTAGTTTTGCCTTCTTTTAAAAGGTTTTTTCGGATGTTTCTGAAGAGTTTTATCATTAGTTAGTTATTAAGCTTTCAGTTTAATTCTTGGTCAATATGTTGCAGAACAGTTCCACAGCTTTTAATTAATTCAAGGTAATAGCCATTACTCGCACTCTGATTAAAAGCAGTTGCAGAAATGGCTTTTACAAACATTTTAAACCTTGGGTCTTCTTTGTTATTTAAAAAGGCAAAATCATTTTCATTGAGCATTTCTGGCTCTGTAAAAATATCGGAAACGCCATCATTAAATTTAATAAAGTCTGTTTGAATGGTCTCTGCTGTAGCAACGGTAATCATCCATTGACCTATACCTGTAAACAAAGCCCTTTTTTGGTCGTATTCACTATAAAGATCAATAATTTCATCTTTTAATTCCAGATTTTGAATCAA
>JAGQYZ010000175.1 GCA_020435865.1 Aequorivita sp.
TCCCGTTAGTGAGAGCCCTGATCTGCACAGTAGTTGACAACGGTATGGATGCTATAAAATATGCCAAGGAAGAAGATTTTGACATTATCCTAATGGATATCCATATGCCAGGAATAAGCGGAATCGAGGCAACCAAAAAAATCAGGGAATTCAATAAAACTGTACCAATTATTGCGCTTACCGCGATTACAATCGAAGAGAATTTAGAAGATTTCTACAAAGCTGGTTTCAATGAGTTTATTCCAAAACCCTTTAAAGCTGAAGACTTCTTCGAAAAAATAAACAGAGTACTCCGCAGTTCTGACTTTTTGGTGAAGTAATTATTTTTCCAATTTAACTTCCCGCCCTATTCTTTTTTTGAAACTACTTCCTGCTTCATATAGAAGTATCGTTTTTATTGGTAAATAATAGATTTTAGTTGTATTTGCTATCGGCTGCAAACGCATAAAATCCTTTTCGGTTGTCAAGATTAGAGGGTGCTTTTTTAATGCTTCAATCTCAGAAGTCGTGAAATTATGATGGTCCGGAAATGACTTTTCTTCAAAATTCAATCCTTCATTCTTTAAAAATTCAACCAAAGGTTTTGGGTTCGCAATACCTGTAACCAATAAAAATTCTTGATTTTTTAAATAAGAAAGCGGTTTTTCTTCTTTTGTATTTTTTATTTCGGAAGCATAGCCAATTTTTGAAAAATAAATTTCCTGATGGGGTTTCGGTTTCAGTTTTCGTTTTATGGCTTCCATTGTGGAATCAGAAATGTTTTCGGGACATTTAGTTACAACGATCACGTCAGCTCGCTTTGCTCCAAATTTTGGCTCCCGGAGATTTCCAGTGGGCAACATACAATCATTCATATACAGTTCATCAAAAGAAGTGAGCAAAATATTCAGTGAAGCTTTTACTTTCCGATGCTGAAAAGCATCATCAAGCAAAACCACGTCCGCCATACTTTTAAGTTTTTCAATTCCTGTTTGACGATCTTCACAAACGGCAACGGTTATATCAGGATATTTCTTTTTAAATTGAAGCGGTTCATCTCCAACATCTTCAACCGAGCTAGTTGTTATAACTTCGCGATAACCTGAAGTTTTTCGCTTGTAGCCGCGACTCAAAACGGCAATTTTATGGTTGTCTTTTAAAAAAGAAATCAAAAGCTCAATCATTGGCGATTTTCCTGTACCGCCAGTTGAAAGGTTTCCAACGCAGATAACTGGAAAATCATAGCTTTTACTTTTCAGAAACCCTTTATTATAAAGAAAATTACGGAGTGCAGTAATACCTCCATACAAGAGTGAAAAAGGAAATAACAACTTCCGTAGAAAATTCATTTAACGAAAGTACTAATTCCATTGAAAAAGATGATTGGTTTAAAATAAAAATAGAAGTCGATAAAATTTTGCAAACTATTATCTTTACTAAAAATATAAAAAATGAAGGTAAAAGATATCATTGCTCTGCTTGAAGAACTTTCGCCACTCTCCTATTCTGAAGATTTTGACAACACGGGATTGCTTGTTGGCGATATAAATGCGAACGTTTCTGGTATTCTGGTCACGCTGGATACCTTGGAAAGCGTGGTTGATGAGGCCATTGAAAAAAACTGCAACCTCATCGTGAGCTTTCACCCGATTATTTTTTCAGGGTTGAAAAAAATTACAGGGAAAACGTATGTTGAGCGCGTAGTTCAGAAAGCAATAAAACACGACATCGCCATATTTTCAAACCATACAGCACTCGATAATTCGTGGAACGGCGTGAATGCAATGATCTGTGAAAAACTAGGCTTAAAAAATCGGTCAATATTAATTCCGCAAAACGAAACCATAAAAAAACTTATCACTTTTGTACCTTCAAATGATGCTGAAAAAGTTCGAAATGCACTTTTCGCAGTGGGTGGCGGAAATATTGGCAATTATGAAAATTGCAGTTTCAACATTGAAGGAAGCGGAAGTTTTAAAGGAAATGAAGCTTCAAATCCGGTAAAAGGAAAAAAAGGCGATATACATTTTGAGAAGGAAACACTAATTGGAATTACGTTTGCAAAGCATCTTCAAAACAATATACTAAAAGCACTTTTTGAAACGCATCCTTATGAAGAAGTAGCTTATGAAATAACCACGCTGGAAAACCAAAATCAGCATGTAGGTATGGGAATGATTGGCGAATTTGAAAAAGTGTTAGATGAAAAAGAATTTCTGAATTTTCTTAAAAAAACGATGAAAACAGATTGTGTGCGCCATTCTGCATTACTTCAAAAACCAATTAAAAAAGTTGCCGTTCTTGGTGGAAGCGGAAGTTTTGCCATTGAGACCGCAAAAAAAGCCGGAGCAGATGCTTTTATTTCGGCAGATTTTAAATATCACGACTTCTTTAAGGCCGAAAACACTATACTTTTGGCGGATATTGGCCATTATGAAAGCGAACAATTCACAAAAGAGCTTTTACATTCTTTCCTTAAGAAAAAAATTACTAATTTTGCAGTCCTTTTATCACAAACAAATACCAATCCTATTAGCTATTTATAATTTATGGCAACAAAAACCGAAGTTACTGTTGAAGAGAAGTTAAGAGCCTTGTATGACCTACAGCTTATTGATTCCAGAATTGATGAAATAAGAAGTGTTCGTGGTGAACTTCCGCTAGAAGTTGAAGATCTTGAAGACGAAGTGGCAGGAATGAACACCCGCTTGGAAAAACTTAAGGCCGATCTTGAGGTAATTGAAGACCTAATCAAGGAAAAAAAGAACAACATTGAGGAGTCTAAAGCGCTCATCAAAAAATATTCCACACAACAGGACAACGTTCGCAATAACCGTGAATACAACTCTTTGAGCAAAGAAATTGAATTTCAGGAACTTGAGATACAGCTTGCTGAAAAAAATATTAAAGAATATCGTGCCCAAATTGAGCAAAAAAGCTTGGTTATTGAAGAAACCAAAGGACGTTTTGACGAACGTTCTGAACACTTGAAACACAAACAAGGAGAGCTTAACGAAATTCTGAAAGAAACTGAAAAAGAAGAACAAACACTTATAAAAGAATCCAACACTTTTGAAGCACAAATTGAACCACGACTTATCAAGGCTTACAAAAGAATCCGTAACAATGTAAAAAATGGACTTGCAATTGTAGCTGTTGAACGTGGAGCTTCTGGTGGTTCTTTCTTTATTATTCCGCCTCAAGTGCAAGTGGAAATTGCTAGTCGTAAAAAAATTATCACAGACGAGCACAGTGGTCGTATTTTAGTAGATCCAGACTTAGCGAATGAAGAGCGCGAAAAGATGGAAGCTATGTTCGCCAAACTTAAATAAGCAAACAAACCCAATTATAACAAAGCCTTCACAAATAGTGAAGGCTTTTTTTATACATTTATTGAAAGGTTTTTTTGTACTTAAAGACCAATTCACTAAAATAAATAATATGAAAAGAATCACATTTGTACTTGTTAGTATTTTCTTTTTCTCTCTTCAAGGGGCTTGTAAACCTTCAAATGAAAAAAACAAAGAAGTTGAGGCTATCGCACAAAAAGAGCAAGCGCCTGTTCAAACTGAATCTGTAAACGGACTAAAAAAGGCCTATTTTGCCAGTGGTTGTTTTTGGTGTGTAGAAGCAGTTTACGAAAGTATAGAAGGCGTTAAGGAGGCAATCTCTGGATACAGTGGCGGAAAAATGCAAAACCCAACTTATGAAAATCATGGCGATCACGCCGAGGCAGTTGAAGTTATTTATGATCCAGAAGTTGTAAGCTTCAGTCAATTAGTTGATGTATATTTTGGGTCACAAAATGTAACTCAGGTTAATGGACAAGGTCCAGATCATGGTACTTCATATCGCTCTATTGTTTTTTATCAAAATAAAGAAGAAAAGAAGATAATCGATGAGAAAATAGCTGCGCTAAACAAGCAATTAGGCGGAGATAAAGTTGCTGCACAAGTTTTACCGTTCCAAAAATTTTGGGATGCTGAAAACTACCATCAAAATTATGAAAGAAATCATCCCGAAAATCCATACATACAGAATGTTTCCATTCCACGAATAAATAAGTTTAAGCAAAAATTTCCACAGCTTTTAAAGAAAAACAAAAATCATTAAAGAAAAACATTTCACAATAAAAACCTGACAGAAATTAAAACTTGTCAGGTTTTTTTATTGCCTTAACTTCAAAAATCAAAGGGTAGATTTTAGTCGGCATCTCAAACATCCCCTCAATATTTTTAACCAACCCTGGAAATATATCATAGGGAGATGCATCATGTTCTTTTAAATATTCAATATTAAGACCTGCTTCGGAAAGAGAAGTAATCACTTCACCCAAACTATGGTTCCAGCCGTATTCCTTACTTATTATTTTTGAATTTTTATCGGCATACGTCCCTTGGTATTCCTCATAAATAGCTTCTTTTTGTTGGTAACCATATTTCATCTCTGGAGGTGAAACAGTATAATCAAACATCCATGCAATTGGATGAAATTCCACAATATAAAAAAAACCGCTGGGCTTTAACCGTTCCGAAATCATCTGTGCCCAGGGCTTTAAATCTGGCAGCCAGCCTATGGTTCCATAGCTTGTAAAAACAATATCAAACTTTTCTGAAACATATCCTGAAGTGTCCAAAACATTGCAGCA
>JAGQYZ010000176.1 GCA_020435865.1 Aequorivita sp.
AAACCTATGTTATACTGTTCTTGAGACTCCCATTGAACATTCGAGTTTGGTAATACTGTTGGTACTGCAGCTGTTACAAAATTTCCATTAAAATTATACACATTGGTATTATATGAGGAAGCAAAGGAGTAATTACCTATGTTTTGATTTCCAGTAATACCATAGCCAAGTCTTAATTTAAGATCGTTGACGGTCTTTGAATCTTTTAAGAAAGATTCTTCTGATATCCTCCAAGCTGCTGAAGCAGATGGGAAAGTACCATACTTATTACCTTCTCCAAATCTTGAAGAGCCGTCTCTTCTTATAGTAGCGGTAATATAATATTTGTCTTTATAGTCATATTGAGCACGAGCAAAATAAGAGAAGATTGACCATTCTGAACCACTACCGTCAATAGTTGGTTGTAATAGTCCATTGTTAAGGGTTTGGGTACTTTCACTTGCAAAGCCTTGAACAGAGCCACTTATATACTTGAATTTATTCTCTTGAGCACTCGTTCCAATAACAGCTGTTAATGAGCTTCTATTTTCAAATTCTTTGTTATAGGTTAATGTGTTATCCCATAAAAGAGTAATGCTTTTATTGGAAGCTTCTGCTAAATATGCATTGGGTGAGATGTCAGAATCCCAACTGTATTTTGGAACCCAAGTTCTTGTATCCCAAAAGTTGGCTTCTGTTCCTAATAGCGTTTTGAATTTAAAATTTTTAAGTAAACCTAATTCAGCATAGACTGTTCCTTGTAGGTTGTATCCATTAATTTTGTTTTCAACAATGTTTGATTTTCCAATAGGATTCTCAACATCTCCAGAGTACACAGGTTGCCCTAACGGTCCAGAATAATTTCCATCTTCACGGTAAATTGGTTGAGTTGGCAAGGATAAAATTGCATTTTGGATATTGTTGTCTCCATTGCGTTTTAAATCGTAGTTGATTTTTAAACTATTACCAAACTTTAACCTACTGTTGACTTCAGTATCGGTATTAAATTGAAAAATATACCTGGTATATTCAGAATTTATAATGATACCATTTTGATCAAAGACGTTAAATGATGTGAACAAGTTAGTCTTTTCTCCTCCTTGACTATAGGAAAGTGTAATGTTACTTTGGTTGCCAGTTGTGAAAAAAGCGTCAAGCCAATCTGTACCCTGTCCTAATGAAGAGGGATTTGAGAAATTTGGATTGGGCTGAAGACCTCCATTCACCAACATTTCATTGCTCAATGTTGCGAATTGTTCGGCATTCAATACGTCAATTATATTTGTTGGCTGTTGGATTGCGGTAAACACATCAATATCAAGATTGCCTTTTCCTTTTTTTCCTCTCTTAGTTGTGATGATAACAACACCATTAGAACCTCGAGAACCATAAATGGCAGTAGCTGAAGCATCCTTAAGGACTTGCAACGATTCCACATCTTTCATGTTTACTTGGTTTAGTCCACCATTTAATGGCATTCCATCCACAACTATCAGAGGGTCATTGTTTCCTATTGTTCCAATACCTCTAATTCTAATTGTTGGATTGTTTCCCGGTTGCCCAGAAGTGATAACGGTAACACCGGCAGCACGACCTTGTATAGCATCACCAATGTTTGAGGATGGTTGGGATTGCACTTCGTCCATTTTTACGACTGAAAGGGAACCAGTTAGGTCTTTTGCTTTGGATTCGCCATAACCAATAAGCACAACCTCATTTAATGAAGTTACGTCTGGTATCAATTGAACCATTATTTTCTCAGTAGTTGGCTCAATTCTCTTGGTTTGATATCCAATATAACTCACTTCGATAATAGATGATTTAGAATTTACTTCGATTTCAAATTCTCCATCAAAGTCTGTAATAGCTCCATTAGAAGTCCCAACTTCCAATACAGTAGCACCGACAAGAGGAATATTGTTTTCATCAATTACTTTTCCAATCACTTTTAAACCGTTGTTGTTTTGCGCGAATAAAAAAGAAGTTGAAAGGAAAAACAGAAAAATCAGTGCAAAAAAGCCTCTAGGATTATGATTATTACATAACATTTTTTTGTTCATATTAATAATGAGTAGTTAAGTTAAATGTGCATATCTTTTGGTTAAAAATGCATAGGCACGATTCAAAAGAACAAAAAAATAGAGCTCGTTTTAAAACTTTGCAATTTTATATAGATAAAACAGTAATTTTAAGGTCATATAAAATATTTAAACAATTGATATTTAAGTATTTATAGTTAAATAGGGACAAAAATATATATAGAAAATATTTTGACGATACCACAATATTAGCCTGTTTATTTTGTGTTATTTATAAAAATGTTAGACTTTAATTGTGGTGTTAGCAATAAGGTTTTGGTCAAAATTTTCATTTTTAACCTTAGATTTATTCCTTATACTAGATTTGTAGGCATAAATTGAATTAACTGAATACCCTAAAATTTGAGCAATTTTATCATTGTGTTTAATGCCTAACCTGATAAGGGCATAAATTCGTAATTCTTTGGTTAAAATTTGGTCCTTTTTGAATTTTATTTCATTCCCTTCCTCCATTAAACTATTAAATTCATCAATAAAGCTTGGAAATAAATTAATAAATGCAGTATCGAAGTTTTGTAATAATTTTTGTTTCTCTTTTTTAAGATCGTATTTTGTAAGTTTAAAAATGGCTTTTTTATAATCTTCACTAATTAGATCTTCTTTGGTTTCGTTTACTAAGTCATTGAATTTTTCAAAAATATTGTCATACTCTGTAAAAAAAAGGCCAAGGTATTCTTCTTTAATTTTATTAGCTTCTGATAATTTTGAATTTCCTTTAACTATTTCTTGATTTCTAATTTTGAGTTCTTCGTTAACCAGTACTAGTTGAGCATTGGTTTCTTTCAATTGATTGTGCGCTTTGGAAATTACCTTTCTTGCTTTTTGAAGTCTTTTAAACTGAAACACTACTATAGACGAGAAAATCACTAAAATTAATAGGAAAATTATTGCCCCAATATATTGCCAGTAAAGCCTTTTCTTTTCCAGCTCTATATTTTTAACAATTTCTTCCTCTATAAGAGGTAACACTGCTCCCACCTGTAATTTGCGCTGTTGTGCACCATAAAATAGAGCATCTTCATTTGCCTTTTGAATGAGTTCAGAAGCCATTTCAAGTTCTCTTTTTTGGAATAACAACTCCGATAATTTTATTATGGCCAGAGATTCTTTTGTTGAGGTTTTAATATCAGCGATTGCTGCGTAAGCATAGTGATATTCAGCTAAATCCAGTTGTTTCTTTTTGTAATAAATTTCTCCTAATATATAATTTGTGAGTGCCATGTCCCTTAATCCTAAATCTTGTTTTGCTAAGTTATTTAGATGGATTAGAGCCTCATCAAAATTGTTTGCTTGATACTCATTAAAGGCCTGCATGAATAGATTGAAAAAACTTCCTTCTTCAGTCAGCTTTAAGGTTTGTTCTCTATAAAATCGAGCTTTGGCGTTGTATTCTTTATTAAAATCCGGCAGGTTACTATACTCAGAAAGATCTCCATAACATCTACCATATAACCCATAGTACATAGATTTTGTACCATTGTCAATGGAATCCAATTTGATATCCTCTAAATATCCCAATGCCTCTCTATACATTCCAACAGAAATACATATATCTGCTGAATTTAGATAAGATATATAAATTAAGGTTGAGTCGTTTAGTTGTTGTGCTATTTCTTTAGATTGGACAGTGTAGTAATAAGCTGAATCACTTTGAAAAATCTTATATTGGTTAAACAATTCCTGACATAAGCTAAACCTTGAATGTAATTCATCGGGTTTTAAGCTGTTCAATGAATCCTTAAGGTTTTTTATTTGACTAATTTTATAAGTGTCATAAATCTCTGAAGAATCCATAACCCGCTTGACTTCAGAAAGAATATCATTGTTTTGAGCCAGGATTACCCAATCAAATAACAGGCACAAAACAAAGATAACAAGTTTAATATTCATAAGCTTTTGTTATTACTTGACCTTAATTTAATCCAAAAAAAATCAATATAACTTACATTTATATATAAAAATAAGTAATTGCAACAAAATCTTATTGACTGTTTAAACTTAAAGTGATTTTGGGAGTAATAAAGATTTATTCTTTTTATTGCTATTTAATTTTTTCCTTAAAAATTGCATATCCTCACTTACTTTTCTTTCAATTACCCTAGCATAGATTTGAGTTGTTGCAATTTTAGTATGGCCAAGAAGCTTAGAAACGGTTTCAATAGGAACTCCATTACTTAAAGTAACTGTAGTTGCAAAGGTGTGACGGGCAACATGGAATGTAAGATCTTTTTGAATTTCAAGCTTCGTGCAAACTTCCTTGATGTATTGATTCATTTTTTGATTGGAGTACACAGGCAGCAATTTATTGGCATAGATACTCTTAGGGTTGTCTGCATACTTATCCATAATTTCTTTCGCTTTATCCAAAATGGGCACCCTAACAGCTGTTGAAGTCTTTTCTCTTTGTGTACTTATCCATTTTGAGCCATCAATACCAATAATAATATTACTCGATTCTAAGTTCTTTACGTCTGCATAGGACAACCCAGTGTAGCAAGCAAAAACAAAAATGTCCCGGGTCATTTGATGTGATGGCTTTTCGAGCTCTCCTTCTTCCAAAGTTTTTAATTCTTCCTCGGTTAAATAACCTCTCTCTGTTCTATCGAATTTCAATTGATAATTAGCCGATGGATCCTTGTCTATCCATTCCAGTCTTAGAGCCAACTTAAACAACTTTTTCAAGCGTTCCATGTGTTTCATCAAACCATTATTATTTAGGCCTTCTATTGAGTGTAAATACATTTCAAAATCGATAACAAAAGCATAATTAAGCTGCCTTAGATAGACATCTGACCCGTACTTTTTAGTTAAGAACTTTTGGATATATGATTCGGTAGTACGGTAATTTTTAAGTGTGCCTGGTCTTAGCACTTTTACCATAACTTGATTGTGGTAAGAAAGTAATTGAGTCAAAGTTTTATTGTCATTGTCAGTCCCTAAAAAACGAGCTTTGATTACTGAAGCTGTAATTATTCTACCTTCTTTTTTTAATTGACTGTAGCAATCATAGAGCATACTGCGTGTTTGCTGTATGTGGTTATTTATAATTCTTGCTTCTTGGGAGTTTCCTCTAACACTAGATTTGGTGCTATCCCACATTATTTGTGGAACGCTTCTTTGCAAGCTAATTTCGATGCGCTTGCCGTTTACTGTTACGCGAACAAAAATCAATGCATTGTCACTCTGCTTAGAGTTGAGGCGAATAAAGAATGTAACGCCAAAAGTTGAAGTCGAATTCATAATTGAAAGTGTTTGGTTAAACGAATAACTCGTAACACGAAAGTCAAATCACTTTCAAAAAATTCTAAAAACAGGTTAAATCACTCACCTAGTTAAACAACTCCTTTTTCCAAAACCTCAGTGTTTATGCACAAACGACCCGAAAAATCACTCACCGAATCACTCACCAGAGGGTTGAAAATGATTGTTTTTAGTTAAATAGTCAAATGACTGAATTTCAATCATTTGACTATTATTTGGTGGATTTTGATATGATTTAAAACCCTAAAAAGTCGGGATGACTGGATTCGA
>JAGQYZ010000177.1 GCA_020435865.1 Aequorivita sp.
TGGGTCATAGGCCACCAGTACATCGTTACCCTCTTCAAACTCATGGATACGCAGACGCGAGATGAGTTGCTCAATAGAGGTATTGAACTTGGGAGCGTTTTTAGGCATCACTTCCAAATCAAAACCTACCAGATATGAATTGTTCACGGTAGTTCCGGTTTCGTAAATACGCTTTATTTTTGCCTGGGCTTCTATCCCGTTTTTGAGCAGTTTGTTATTATTTTTGAATGAGGTAACCACTGAACTGATAAAAAAAATAAAGGTAAAGGCGAACAATATTATAATTGCTATAAGTGAATACTCTGCGAGTTCTGGAAGTTCATCAAAACCATATGAGCCGTCTGGCATTCCCCATAAACCTACAAACAAGGTAGTAAACGGAATCCACATAAGTGCGAAACAACGCCAGCCCATTTTACGAAGTGTTGTGGAGTTAAATTTCATAAACTAATTGGTTTGAAAGTTTATAACGAAATAAATGTAATGAAAATCAGAGAATTATAATTTAATCTTTCTGGTGTTCTATACGTTGAAAAAATTAAACAATAACAATAATAAATAAACTATACTTGGATAACTCCCAAATTGAATGACTTTTCAATAGGAGCGTGGTTTGCAGCTTCAATACCCATTGAAATCCATTTTCGGGTGTCCAAAGGATCGATCACAGCGTCGGTCCAAATTCGTGAAGCAGCGTAATATGGGGAAATCTGCCGGTCGTAACGCGCTTTAATTTTATCGTAAAGTTCTTTTTCCTCTACTTTGGAAATTTCCTTTCCCTGTTTTTTAAGTGAAGCCGTTTCAATTTGAAGCAAAACCTTAGCAGCACTGTTTCCACTCATTACGGCGAGTTCGGCGCTTGGCCAAGCAACAATCAATCGTGGATCGTAGGCTTTTCCACACATAGCATAGTTTCCTGCGCCATAACTATTACCAATAACAATTGTGAATTTTGGAACCACGCTGTTGCTAACGGCATTCACCATTTTTGCACCATCTTTTATAATGCCGCCGTGCTCACTTTTACTACCCACCATAAATCCAGTCACGTCTTGAAGAAACACCAATGGAATTTTCTTTTGATTACAGTTTGCAATAAAACGTGTGGCTTTGTCAGCACTATCGCTATAAATTACGCCACCGAACTGCATTTCGCTTGGTTTTGTTTTCGATTTGGTGGTTTTTACCAGAGTGCGTTGGTTGGCAACAATTCCAACAGCCCAACCATCAATGCGGGCATAGCCAGTTAAAATTGTTTGCCCATAGCCTTCTTTGTATTCTTCAAAATCGCTGTCGTCCACAAGGCGTTTTATAATTTCACGCATATCATATTGTTCTGCTCGCGATTTTGGGATAATTCCGTAAATATCTTCTTGTTTTTCTTTTGGTTGCACGGCTTTTTCACGGTTAAAACCAGCTTTGTCATACTCCCCAATCTTAGAAATGATGTTCTTTATTTTATTAAGAGCATCTTTGTCGTCCTTTGCTTTGTAATCGGTAACACCGCTCACTTCGCAATGGGTGGTTGCACCGCCCAGTTCTTCATTATCTATACTTTCGCCAATGGCAGCTTTTACCAAATAGCTTCCGGCGAGAAAGATGCTCCCTGTTTTGTCAACAATTAACGCTTCGTCGCTCATAATTGGAAGATAGGCACCGCCAGCCACACAACTGCCCATGACTGCGGCAATCTGCGTAATTCCCATACTGCTCATTACGGCATTGTTTCTGAAAATTCTTCCAAAGTGTTCCTTATCTGGGAAAATTTCGTCCTGCATAGGAAGGTAAACTCCAGCACTATCCACTAAGTATATAATAGGCAAACGGTTTTCAATTGAAATTTCCTGGGCGCGAAGATTTTTCTTTGCTGTAATTGGGAACCAAGCACCAGCTTTTACAGTAGCATCATTTGCCACAACAATACATTGCTTGCCCTTCACATATCCAATTTTCACGACCACACCGCCCCCTGGAGCGCCACCTTGTTCCTCATACATTCCATCACCCGCAAAAGCACCAATTTCAATGCTCGGTTTTTTTTCATCCAATAAAAAGGCAATACGCTCTCGCGCAGTAAGTTTTCCTTGGCTATGTTGCTTGTCAATACGTTTTTGGCCCCCGCCAAGTTTAACTTTAGCCAGTCTATTTTTTAAATCTGAAACCAGTAATTTATTGTGATCTTCGTTTTTGTTGA